>CAZXDF010000230.1:0-14466 GCA_964639345.1 uncultured candidatus Brocadiaceae bacterium
AATCACGCGGTGGTGAGGATAAGAGTGGGCCAGGCAAATAGGCGCGTCGAAACCTGATTGGACAGCCGGCTTTACCCGAGCTCGATGACCTGGCAAACGCCGTCCGCTGGCGGTATTCGCACTTGCCGGCCGTCCACCGTAATCGTGACTTCGTCCTTTGCGTCAGTGAAGTCGGTCCTGCGCACAAGGACTTTCCGGCCAAGCCGAAGCCCTGAAACGACGGTTCCCGGGCTCGGGGGGACCTCGAAGTTTATGGGTTCTCCACCGTCGAGGAAGCCCCGGTATTCGAGCGCGGCGGCGTACACCTCATGGAGGGGTTTGATTTCCTGCGCAAGCTCGTCGCCGGGGCACCAGAGGATGAGGCCGTCGCAGCCGCGCAGCAGGATGTGCCACAGGAGTTCCTTGTACTTCTCGACCCCGAACTGCTTCACGCTCGCGTCCGGCGGGTCAGGGTGCCAGATGGTGGTGAAGTGGACGAAGCCGATGACCGGGATGTCCCTCGGCGTGCTCTTGCAGACGTTCGTTGCGCTCAACAGCAGGTTATAGAACCATCGGAAATCGGAATCGGCGAAGTCGTACCACTTGTAGGCCCAGCTCCACGTGTAGAACACGGGCAGCGCGAAGGTGTAACCGGTGAGCGGGAACTCGTCGAACCACTGCCTGTATGTGGCCCTTTGGTCTGGTTTGTGCGGTATGTTGTCAGGGACCCTCTTGTCTTCGAAGTGGTCCATCCAGTAGTGGTAGCCGTCGTGGGGGTAGACACCGTAGTTCCCCACAAGCGCGTCGGGAAAGCAGGAAAGCACGGTGTCGGAGAGGACCTTCTTCTGGAGGTCGCTGCGGATGGTGCGAAGCGCCGCCTGAAAGGCCGTGAAATCGTCTATGCCAGGGATGTTCTCCCGACAGCGCCGGCACCGCTTGGAACTCTCCCAGGCATTGTTCCATTCGACCGGGCCGTCGGCTTCAAAGTCCACGCAGATGAAGTCGATCGGGACGCCGTTTTCCTTGTAGGCGCGCACGAAGTACTCGATCTGCTCCTTTATGGGCGCGTAGCGCGAATCGAGCGCGAATGGACAGCCCATCTTCACCCTGCCGAAGGAATCGTCGAAGAAAGCCTCGCCCCCCTCGGTTATGTGGAAGGTTTGCTCATCACCGTTATAGAACTGGCCCATGCACGAGGAGGCATTTACACTCACCCGCAGCCCCAGCCTCTTATGCAAGGCGCCGACACGCAGGGCGCTTGCCAACGATTCCTCCCGGTCCTTTACGTTCCAGGAGGTGATCACGCCGATGCCCCTTGCGTCAAGTTCACGCAGCACGCTCTCGCTCTCGGGGCTGTCGTCGGTCACCGCGTTCTGGAGCGGCCAGACATAGAGGGGCAAGCGTCCGCCGCGGGGGGACTCGAGCGGTTTCGTTTCGTTCAGAGTGACCTGTACCATCTCGTTCGTTGCCATCTTCGCGTGCCTTTCAGCGCAAGAGACGCCCGACCGCCAGGCGAGGACGGACGCCGTGCAAGCTGACATCACGAAAACCTGTCTTGCCATCCGGTCCCGCCGCCTACGGACCCGGCCCGCTGCAACTGGCCAACGCTTCGGACCATTGCCGGCATTTCACCTCCCACCCCTGGCCTCTCGCGGCGAGCGCTGCGGCGTAGCCGGGACCGGGCAGGAGGTCCAGCACCCACCAATCGGCCCCCCTTCCCGCACCCGCGCCGATGTGGACCCGACGCTCGAGCCTGCCCAACTGCGCCGAAACTTCAAACCGGTCCAGCGGGATGGACAGTCCCTCACCGACGGCCTTGATGCAGGCCTCCTTGCGGGTCCAGCACTTGAAAAACGCCTCGTGCCGTTCACCCTCGGGAATGGCCCGAATGGCAGCTACCTCTCCCGGCGAGAAGAATCGGTTCGCGATCTGCTCGCAGTCCAGGTCGTCACGGATGAACTCGACATCGACACCCACCTCCAGTCCGTGGGTTACAGCGTAGAGGGCCAGGGTGCCGGAGTGGGACATGTTGAAGCGAAGATCGCCCGAGTCCGCCCCGTTCGCCAGGGCGGGCTTTCCGTGCGGGCCGTAGGAGAACCGTATCCGGCCCGGCTCAACTGCAAGGTGGCGGCCGAGAATAGACCGCAACATGCCGTGTGCGGCGACGAAGTTCCGCCGATCCCTCTCGAAGGCACATCGTGCCGCGCGCGACAGCTCCGCTTCGTCCAGCGTCCGACGAAGAACTCCCAGGCATTGCGGACTCACGTCCAGGTCGGCCCGCCACACATGCACCTCGTTGCGGTCCAACTCCCGGGTCTCGGACGGCGGAAGCCACACGCCTGTGATCGTGTGTCCTAGCATCATTTTCTTGTGGGCGCGCCGTTCAGCGCCGCCCCTCGGCGATATCACGCTTCAGCTCCATGTAGTACATGAAGTTCTCGTAGGGTATGTCGGGCGGGACGCTGTGGTCAATCGTCGGGATGAAACCGCCGCGCTCAAGAACTGGGCGCATGTGTCGGTCAAGCTCGTCTTCGATGTCTTTCTTGCCCTTCGCCAGCGCCCTTTTGTCGATGCCGCCTGAGAGCACCAGGTCGCTGCCATACTCCTTCCTCAGCTTCACCGGGTCCATGCCGGCCGCGATCTCGAGCGGCCAGTGGCAGTTGACGCCGACCTCCAGCAGGAGCGGGATCAGCAGCTCGGTGTTGCCATCGCTGTCGACCCAGATGAACTCCACTCCGTGGCGGCGAAGGTGTTCGATGATGCGCCGGTAGGCGGGCAGCAGGAACTCCCGGAACAGGCGCGGCGAAAGGAGCGGCCCCGTCTTGAAGGCGAAGTCCTCGGAGAAGTTGAAGTAGTCGAAGTCCACCTCGCCGAGGGCCGGTTCCGTCAGTTCGATGAAGAAGTCGGCGAGCAGCTCCACCATCTCGTGCAC
Organism: uncultured candidatus Brocadiaceae bacterium; assembly: GCA_964639345.1. Lineage (GTDB taxonomy): Bacteria > Planctomycetota > Brocadiia > SM23-32 > SM23-32 > CAZHPE01. The sequence goes on from CAZXDF010000230.1 coordinate 2,912, forward strand.
CATCTTGGGCTGATCGTAGAACGCCAGGGACAGGTTCTCCGTGCCCATCCACTTGCGCAGCGCGAAGTACAGGCCGAAGCTGCCGTTGGTCGTCAGGCACAGCGGACAGTCCCGGCGCCGCCAGCCCTCGACCTGCTCGGCCCAGTCGGACGGCCGCCGCCCTGGAGCGTGGGGGTCGAAGCGGGCCTTCATGGGCTCGAAGTCCTGGGGGCTTCTCACAGGAAAAGAGATGTACTGGTCCATCGAAGCGCGCGTGCCCTCGACCGTGCCCGGCTTCAGCGCCTTGTGGAGCGCGCCCCAGGCGTCGCGGAACACCTCGTAGCGGTCCGTTTCCTCTATCGTCTCCCGCTTGAAAGGCGGGACGGGGCCGACATCGAGCGCCGCGAAGTCCCGCCGATCAAGTCCCAGGAACTCGCAGCCACAGAACCAATCGCCCGTCGCATCCTCTGGCATGCCGGCGGCGATGTACATCTGTTTCGTCTGCCCCCAGAGGCCCAACTCGTGGTAGGGAACGCGATCGACGGCCTGGAACCGCATGGTCGCCAGGAATCGCTCTCTATCCGTCATAAGGGCCTTCCCCGTCCGGCAACCGCACGCTAAGGGCGCGCGTAGCTGCGTGGGTACACCCGTTGCGTGCGCGCCTCATCCCCCGGCGATGGCGGGGAAGACCGCCACCACGTCGTCGGCGCAGAGCGGCGTGTCTAGCTTCGCATGCCGCCCGTTAACCAGCGGCATCGTAACCTTCCCTTCCGGGATGTCCAGTTCTCGGAGCAGGTCACGGAGACTGGTCCCATCCGCCAGGTCCATGGCGCGGGTCTTGAAGCGGCCCTTGCGAAACGCCGCGAACAGCCGAACTTCCACTCGCATCCTTACCCACCGCCTTTCATTCCCCGGAAACGCGACGTCCGCTTCCTGATCGGGAATCCTACGCCTCTGCGGCTGCTGCGCCCCATTCTATGTCAACGCAAGCTCGGCCAGTTTCTCTTCCGTAGGCACTCCGTCCTCGGTCCAGCCGCGTTCCTTATAGTACTCCGGCAGCAGTTCCGCCAGCCGGTGGACGTGGCCCTTCGAGGCGCCATCGGGCAATGGCTCTTCCAGGAGCCGCTTTGGCAATATGTCCTGGTCGCTGCCGACGCCGGCCTTGAGATTGAAGGCCCGCTCAAGGTTCCAGATCCGCTCGCCGGCCTTCAGCATCTCTTCGGTGCTCAGGTCTGCGCCGACGATGGCGTTGAACATGTCGCGGTAGTCGTCGGGGCCGAGACAGAACGAGGTGAACAGGCACAGGCCCAGCGAATCAATCACTGCGGCCATATCCTGGAACAGCTTGGCCCACGCCGCCTTGCCCTCAATGCTGAAGCGGTCTATCTCCTCCGGGATGCCCAGGACCTCCGGCGAGATCAGGTAGCCGCGGACGTGGCAGCCGCCACGGTTGGAGGTCGCGTAGTTCAGCCCGTGGCCCTGCACGCCGCGCGGATCGTATGCGGGAAGCTCCAGCTTCTTGACCGTCATGGACAGCTCCGGCACGCCGTACATCTCGGCGAAGCGATAGGAACCCAGCGCCAGCCTCGCTCCCAGGCCCTCGCCGGCCCCCATCTTGCGGGTCCACTCGACGATCGCTTCCCCGCGGCCGAACTCCAGCGGCGGCCCGTCCACCTCGTCGGGCTTCAGGATGCCCTTCTCGTACATCTCCATTGCGCACGCAATGGTCGCCCCCGCGCTGATCGTATCCAGGCCGTACTCGTTACACAACTTGTTGGCCTTGATGATCGGGACCAGGTCGCTGATCCCGCAATCGGCCGAGTAAGCCCAGATGGTTTCATACTCGGGGCCGCCGCCCTCGACGCCCCCGGCCTCGCTGTAGCGCCCGCAGGCAATCGGGCAGCGATAGCACACGTCCTTGCCCGTAACGTACTTCTCGGCCAGGGCCTCGCCCGATGCCTCATCGGCCGCATCGAAGTAACCCGATTGGAAATTCCTCGTCGGGTAGATGCCCACCTCGTTGATGACATTGACCAGCGCGGCCGTGCCGTAGGTCGGCAGGGTGGTGCCGGTGACGGCATTCTCCCTGAGCTTGGAGACGAGGGCCTTCAACAGTGCCTTGTTCCCCTCCGGGTCGGCCACGTCAACCTTGCCCGAGCCGCGCACGACGATGGCCTTCAGGTTCTTGCTGCCCATGACCGCGCCCACGCCGCTTCGCCCCGCGGCGCGATACCTGTCGTTCATGATGGCGGCGATCGGACTCATTCGCTCGCCCGCCGGGCCGATCATCAGCACCCGGCCCTTCGGGTCGCCGAACTCCTCCAGCAGCGCGTCCGTGGTCTCGCCGACGAGCCTGCCCCAGTGCCCCGCCGCATCGTGGAGCGCCACCTCGCCGTCGCGGATCGTGATGTAGCACGGATTGGGCGCCTTGCCTTCGAGGATAATCATGTCATAGCCGGCGAACTTCAGCTCCGCCCCCCAGTATCCGCCCGAGTTGCTGGCGGCGACCGTCCCGCTGAGCGGACTCTTCGTCACGGCCATGTAGCGCCCGGAGGCAGGCGCCGGCGCCCCCGTCAGCGGGCCAGTCGCGAGGATGAACTTGTTCTCCGGGGAGAGGGGGTCCACATCAGGGCCGACCTCCTTTGACAGGAAGTACGTGCCCAGTCCCCGTCCGCCGACGAACTTCCTGGCGAGTTCCAGGTCGATCTCTTCGGTGGAGATATGACCTTTGCCCAGGTCAATTCGAAGCAGCTTGCCGCAGTATCCGCTCATCGTTTCGTTTCCCCAAGATAGTGCTCGGGTCCTCCGACGGACAGCCAGAAGCATGAGGACGTAAACCGGGCCGACCCATAAGAATGGTACTATACGCGTCGCGGTTTTGCAAGGTCTGGGTTGCCCCTGCGTCGGGGTGCCGGGGCGGTGTCCGGGTCTCTGGCGGGAACGGCTTCTCGCCGCTGCTCCGGGTCCGCCTCCGCGTCCCCGGCTGCATCAACCGTCCACATGCGTCCCGTTGACCTTTGAAACGATGAACGCGCGCTTTCCGCCGGGGGTCAGGGGAATCTCGTCGCAATACCGCATGTTGACCGCAACCCCGGGTGGGAACTTGGCCAGGACTCGGGGGAGGCCCCTTTCGACCTCCCTGCGATCTCCAACAACCCAAACGGTGAACTCGCTTGGCGTCTCCTGGACGATCTGAAACATCCGCACGCTCGGGAAACCCAGGAACAGGTGGAGCAACTGCCCGGAGTGCATCCGGGTGCCGTCTTCCAGGGTCAAGTAATCCACGCTGCGACCCTCTACGGACGCGAGCCTCGGGAAGGTGACCCCGCAGGGGCACGGGTCCTCATCCGGCAGGAGGAAGCTTCCCACATCGCCCAGATCATAGCGGATCAGCGCGAAACCGAGATTCCACAGGTCCGTCACGACGATCCGCCCCGGTTCTCCCGGAAGCACCGGCTGCCCGTCGCCGTCCAGGACCTCTACAACAACGTTATCCGCGCTCACGTGGAGCCCGCGGTGCGCCGAGCATTCCATGGCGATAACGTGCATTTCGGGGGTGGCATAAAGGTCGAATACCTTGCAGCCGAAGACGCGTTCAATACGCTCCCGCTGCAGCTCGTGGAGCTTCTCCGACGAGCAGACGATGCCGCGCAGCCTCAGCGCACGCGCGCGGGCCGCCAGGCCGTCTCCTTCCAAGAACCGAGCGAACTCGTCCGCAGCGGAAGAGTAGCAGCGCAGGAGCCCGGGCCGGCGCCGTTCGAGCACCCCCAGGAACTCCCGCATGGTCCCTGGCGTCATGCTGTCGGGGCTTAGCGTCATGTACATCTTCGAGAGGCGGTTGAGCAGGCGGTAAAGCGGCAGTGACTCCCAGGGGAAATCATAATCCCTGCTCCAGATGATGCCGATCGGCTCTCCGGGCCGCCAGCCGGTGTACATCTCGTCGCGAAACGCGCCGATCTCGCGGATCAGGTCCCGGCGGAAATCCTGCCAGAATCGGGCCGGCTCGCCCGTCGAGCCGCTGGTGTAGTTGACGTGCATCCGCTTCCAATTCGCATCGCGGGCCAGCAGCTCCTCTCCGCGCTCCTGCTGGTCGCGCTTTGCGATGATCGGAAACCGCCGCAACGCTTCCATCGGCCGTTCGCGTGCGAGCCCGCCAAGCCGCTCCTCAAGCCCCCGGTAGAAAGGCACCTGACGCAGCGCATGGTCGAGCAGCGGCGACAGAAGCCGGTCCCTGTAGCGTTGCCAGGCGCGCGGCTCAGAGCGAGAAAGTCGCTGGAAAAGACGGAGTTGGCCTATGGGCCAAACGCGTCCCCCGCGCCACAGCGTTTTGGCCGCCAGGAAGGATGGAAACCCGATGTGTCCCACCAGCCACTCACGTACGGGCGCCATCTCGACTTGCTCCATTCGGGGGGCGTGCCGTGTCATGCGCCCGATTCCCGTTTCTCTGGTCCCGATCGCGGCCTTCGACACAGCGGATTCGAGGGAATCGGCCGCCCGGCGTTTCAGACGGCGCGATGGTATGGGAGCCGTCCGAGTTTGTCAACTCTCGGCACGGAATGCCGGCGCTGAGCCATCTCTGCGCGGCGAGCGGCCGCGAAATGGCCCAACGGTTGACCTTGCAGGCTCAGGGCCTATAATCTCCTAGCGGGAAGGCGTTGCACCGGCAAAGGGAACGGGCACGCCTTCGGCCGCGGGGCAAGCCCTGCAGGCGGACGACGTGGACCATGAAAGACGGCGAGTCCAGGGACGATGAGACCTCCTCCGGCAAGCCCGGAATCCTGCGCCACATCATGCTGGCCCCGGAGGGGAAGATCCTCATCGCCGGGATCGCTCTGGCCTGCCTGCACATGGGGGTTGTCGCGCTAACGGGGCTCCACTCGGCCGAGCTTTGTCGCAACCTGCTGAGCATGAGCTTCACTCACATGCTGGGCGGCCGCGCTGCGGGCATGGCATTGGGCTACAACCAGGAGTTCTCGACCTGGACGGTCATACTCGTCAGCATGAGCGTCGAAACCTTCATGGTGCTGCTCTTCTACCCGCTGTTCGTCTTCTCCTACCACAAGCTGATCGTCATAAAGCCTCTCGAAGAAACCATGGCCCGGGCGCGCCGGGCCGCCGCCATGCACCAGGGCAAGATCATGAAGTTCGGCATACCGGGACTGCTGCTCTTCGTGTGGTTCCCGTTCTTGATGACCGGCCCGCTCGTCGGGGCGGTGATCGGCTTTCTGATCGGACTTCGGCCCAGGGTGAACCTTGCGGTCGTCTTGGGGGGCACTTACCTTGCGATCTTGTGCTGGAGCATGCTCCTTAAACGTATCGACGAGCTTCTCAAACCCGTTCCCTACATCCCGCTGGTCTTTGTGGGGATCATCCTGCTTCTTGCCATTTCCGTACACATACGCTACGCGTTCTCCCGCGGCGTCCGCGAATCCGACGAGGACGAAAAGGGCCAATAAGCCACACATAACGGGGCTGGAAACATGTTCTACACGATGCAGAACTGCATGACGGAGTTCTCCCTGCACGGCAGCGGGTCACACGCCGACCCGTTCAACGACGTGCAAGTTGATGCCGCGTTCACCGGTCCGGACGGGGCCGAGCGGGCTGTGCCGGCGTTCTGGGCCGGGGGCGATGTGTGGCGGGTTCGTTATGCCTCGCCTCTCCTCGGCCGGCACACCTACCGCACGGTGTGCTCGGACGTCTCGGACGCAGGTCTCCACGGCCGCGAGGGGGCGGTAGAGGTGACGCCGTATGAGGGGAGCAATCCCCTTTTTCAGCACGGCCCGCTGCGCGTGAACGAGAGCGGGCGCTACCTGGAGCACGTGGACGGCACGCCGTTCTTCTACCTCGCCGATACCTGGTGGATGGCCCTGTGCAGCCGGCTGGCCTGGCCTTGGGGGTTCCGGTTGCTCACGGAGGATCGCGTGGCCAAGGGGTTCAGCGTCATACAGATCATAGCCGGCCTTTACCCCGACATGCCGCCTTTCGATGAGCGGGGAGCGAATGAGGCGGGGTTCCCGTGGGAGGAAGGCTACGCGCGGATCAACCCCGCGTATTTCGATCAGGCCGACCTGCGGATGGGCTGGCTGGTAAACGCGGGCCTGCTGCCCTGCGTGGTGGGGTGCTGGGGCTACTTCATGGAGTTCGCCGGCCCGGAGGTCCTCAAGAAACACTGGCGTTACCTGGTGGCGCGGTGGGGGGCCTGGCCAGTGGTCTGGTGCGTGGCGGGGGAGACGATAATGCCCTGGTATCGGCGGCAGTTCGCATCGCCTGAAGAGCGGCAGGCGTTCATGGAGCGCACGCGGACGGAGTGGGTCGAAGTGGCGCGCTACCTGCGCTCCGTCGATCCGTTCGGCCACCCCATGACCACACATCCCACCGTGCACCCCAAGCTGACGGCCTCGCGCGAGATCATCGGCGAGGAGCTGGCCGACATCCAGATGCTGCAGACCGGCCATGGTGATACCGACGCCATCCCATTTACCGTGGCCCAGCTCACCGAGGCCGTGGCCCAGCGGCCGCGAATGCCGGTCCTGAACAGTGAGGTGTGCTATGAGGGTATCGGCGGCGCCAACCGCGAGCACCTGCAGCGGTTCATGTTCTGGGCCTGCATGCTCTCCGGCGCGGCGGGGCACGCCTACGGGGCCAACGGGATCTGGCAGGTCAACACGCATGAGCGGCCGTACGGCCCGTCCCCTCATGGAATGAAGTGGGGCGACGTTCCCTGGCAGGAAGCTTACAGTCTGCCCGGCTCCGAGCACCTCGGGGTCGGCAAGCGCCTGCTGGAGCGCTACGAATGGTGGCGCATGGAGCCTGCGCCCGGCTCGGTCGAGCCCCACTGGGACCCCGACGACTACCTGCAGCCCTATGCGGCCGTCATCCCCGGCCAGTGCCGAATTATCTACTTCATGACCGGCAGCAAGGGGTGGTGGTGGGAGGGGGTGCAGGTCAAGGGCCTGGAGGCGGCGAAGGGTTACCGGGCCTTCTGGTTCGATCCGATCACCGGCGGCGAACACGATCTGGGCGAGGTCAGGCCCGACGGGGACGGGGACTGGAGGGCCCCCTTGCCGCCCGTGTTCCAGGATTGGGTGCTTGTGGTCGAGAACGAGAAGTGACAGCGGCCGCAGGCGCATGGTGGGTGGGCTGGACACGGTGTGCCCTCTGCCATTAGCATGGAGAAGTGAGAGTCTTTCAGGGAGGCGCGATGCGCACAGGACATGGACACGACCACGGGCACGCGGACGGACCGGCGGTCCTGAGCCCGGACCACGGACACATGCATGCGGAGGTCCGGCGGCCGGCCACGTCGAAGATCCGGCGGCTGCGCTGGGCCCTGATTATCACCGGCACCGTAATGGTGTTGGAGGTTGTGGGCGGCCTTCTTACCAACAGCCTGGCGCTCTTGAGCGACGCGGGGCACATGTTCACCCACATGTTCGCCCTGGCCATGAGCTATTTCGCCATCGTCATCTCGGCCCGGCCGGCCGACCGCGAACGCACCTTCGGCTACTTCCGGGCGGAAGTGCTGACGGCGTTCATCAACGGTCTGTTTCTTTTCGCGATCACTGGCTACATTTTCTACGAGGCCATCACGCGCATCGTGCACCCCGAACCGATCCTGCCGCTCCAGATGTTGGCGGTGGCCGTGATAGGGCTGGTGGCGAACGGGGCGAGCGTTCTGCTGCTCATGCGGATCAGCGCCGGCGACCTGAACCTAAGGAGCGCCTTCGTCCACGTGGTCTACGACGCGGTCTCGTCCGTCGCCGTCGTTGCGGCGGCGCTGGTCATTCATTTCACGAAACTGTGGCTCTTCGACCCTGTGGTGAGCATGATGATCGGGGTGCTGATTCTCCTGTGGGCCTGGCAGATCGTGCGCGAGTCCGTTGCGATCCTGCTGGAGTCAACGCCTCGTGACATCGACCTGGAAGAGGTGCGGCGCGACATGTGCGGGGTCGAGGGCGTCCAGCGCGTGCATGACATCCACGTCTGGCAGATCACCACGAACATGTACGTGATGACCGCTCATGTCGTCGTGGGGGACATGCCCATGGCCCAGACGGAGGAAGTGGTCGAACGCATCAACCACTATTTGCGAGAGCACCACAAGATCGGGCACACCACGTTGCAGATGGAATGCGACGTCTCGCACCAGGAAGAGCAGGTCACTTCCCCGCGCGAATGGCCGGACCTCGAGGGCGGCGTCAGTGCCCCGTGAACTCGTTCACCACGGCCAGGAACGCCATCCCGGCGACCATGAAAACGATGTTGCGGAGCGGGCTTTGTTCCCTGATCTCGGGCACGATGTCAGTGGCGGCGATGTAGAGGAAAGAGCCCGCCACCATGGCCAACAGGGCGCCGGTTGAGGCGGGGGCCAGTGCCGGAAGCACGGCCAGCCCGATCAGGCCGCCGACGGGCGTCGCCAGCGCGACCGCAACCGCCAGGGCCATCGCCGTTCGCTCCTTGAGCTTGCGCAGCAAGAGCGTGAACGAGGTGATGCCTTCGGGCAGTTCGTGGCTGACCACCGCCAGGGCGGTCACCAGGCCGATCCTTTGCCCGCCGGCGAACGCAGCGGCGATAATCACCCCGTCCAGAAGGCTGTGCAGGAACAGCCCCCAGAAGAAAACGATCCCTCGAGCCGCCCCGCCGGACCGATCCGGGTAATGGACCTCCGCCCCGGAGTGCAGCACCAGAAACGTCTCCAGCACGAGGAACGCCGCAAAGCCCCCCAGGGCATAGAGTCCCGCGTGCCGGTTCTGTTCCACTGCGTGCGGCAGAAGCGAGGCGATTGCCACGGTGAGGATTATGCCGGCCGCAAACGAGTTGATGTAGTGGCTGTAGCGAAGCGCCTGGTCGTGGAACAGCTTGATCGTCACTATGCCGACCAGCGTGAGGAGCCCGGCCAGAAAGCTGAAGATGATCGTCTGCCACATGCGCGCAACCCCTGCCGGAACGTCAGACCAACATCGGGCGGGATCCCACCGAAACCGCCGCGCACGGCATGGTAACGGTATGAAGCTCGTCCTTCAACAGGCCAAGCCGCCCGCGTCACGCGTCTGCGGTTTGACAGCCGGCGGCGGGCGATGTACCCTCCTTCACGTGAAGCCCGACCCTGTCAGCCCCAGGCGCAGAGGCCGAGGGCGGCGTGATGCCGCTCTGCAAGCTGGCGCCGGCGGCGGGTTCTCGCCACCATGTGCGAAAAGGGAATCGGCGATGTCTCGAAAAGAAGTCGAATTTGCAGATGTGATCGATCCGCTCTACCGCCATACGAACTCTCAGGCCGGTGGCAAGGGCGTGCTGTTGACCTCAATCGGCGGGGACGGCCGGTCGAACGTGATGACCATCGGCTGGGGTCTCTACGGCTGGTTTTATCACTCGCATCCGGTGGCCGTGGCGGCGGTGCGGCCGGCCTGCCACACATTCAAGCTCCTGGACGAGGTGGAAGAGTTCGTCCTATGCGTGCCGACCGAGGAGATAGCCGAGGCCGTCGCGTTTTGCGGCACGGCGTCCGGTCGGGATTTCGACAAGTTCAAGCAGACGGGCCTTACTCCCGTGCCGTCCACACACGTCAAGCCCGTTTCCATTGCCGAATGCCCCATCCACGTCGAGTGCAGGATCTATCACAAACAGCGCCCGCCACATTTCATCCTCACCCCTGAGCACAGACAGAAGCCCCTGGAGGCGCAGCACACGATTTACTTCGCCGAGGTGCTCGGCACATTCATAGCCCGCTGCTGAGGCGTGCGGGGTTCTTGCGGCGCAGCAGAGCCGGCGCGGCGGAGAGAGGCTCGGGGACCGCTTCAGCCCGTCCGACCGCAGCACTGTTTGTACTTCTTTCCGCTCCCGCACGGGCAAGGCTCGTTGCGGCCGACCTTCAGCTCCACCCGGATCGGCTCGATGCGCTTGCGTTCGCCGGCGGCATGTGCCGCCTCGCGCTGGTGTTCGGCCTGCGCGGCGATGTCAAAGGCATCGTGGCGCGCCACTGCGATCTGCCACACGCCGCCGAGCTCGCTCCGGTCACGCTCCTCCACGTGCACGCGGAACAACAGGTCGGAGACGTGCTCGGCGATGCTGGCCATCATCTCTTCGAACATCCGGCCGGCCTCGGACTTGTACTCGATCTTGGGATCGTGCTGCGCCCAGGCGCGCAAGGAGATGCCGCTCCTGAGCACGTCCATCGCGCGCAGGTGGTCCTTCCACCTCACGTCGATCGTGCGCAGCAGCGCCTCTCGGCCGAACTCCACCATGAGTTCCTTGCCGGCGGCCTCGCACCTGGACCGGAACATGTCGCGCACGCGCCCCACGAGGTGGTCTTCCAGCTCCTGTGCGCGCCCCTGCGTCTCTGACGGGATGTCGAGCGGCTCCCCGTGCTTGCGCTCGAACCACTCCGCCAGGCCCTCCATGTCCCATTCGCTAGACGAGCGCCTGGAATCGACGTAGACGTCCATCGTGTCCTGTGTCGATTCCTCGGCCAGGGCGACAAGCTCCTCCTCGACCTTCCGCCGTTCCAGGACCTTCTGGCGCCAGGAGTAGATGGTCTTGCGCTGCTCATCCATGACCTCGTCGTACTCCAGGACGTTCTTGCGCATGTCGAAGTTGTACTCCTCGACGCGCTGCTGGGCCTTCTGGATCATGCGGCTCACCATGCGGCTTTCCAGGGCCATGTCCTCTTCCATGCCCACGCGCTTGAGCCAGTTGCGCGTGCTCTCGGGGGCGAAGATGCGAAGAAGCTCGTCTTCAAAGGAGACGAAGAACCGGCTCGAACCCGGGTCGCCCTGGCGACCGGCGCGCCCGCGAAGCTGGTTGTCGATGCGGCGGGCTTCGTGCCGTTGCGTGCCCACAACGTGCAGGCCGCCCCTATCGGCCACGCCCGGGCCCAGGACGATGTCGGTCCCGCGCCCCGCCATGTTCGTGGCGAGGGTCACCGCGCCTGCCTGGCCGGCAACGGCGACGATCTCGCTCTCGCGCGCGGCATTCTCCGGCCGGCCGTTGAGCAACTCGTGCTCAACGCCCTTGCGCAGGAGCATCTTGCTCAGGTGCTCGCTCTGCTCGATGGTCTTGGTGCCCACCAGGGCGGGGCGGCCCTCCTCGACGGTCTGCACGATCTCATTCACGACGGCCTTCCACTTCTCCTTTTCCGTCCGGTAGACGACATCGGGGTGAGAGAGCCGGATCAGCGGGAGGTTCGTGGGGATGACGAGCACGCCGAGCTTGTAAATCTTGTCGAGCTCTGCCGCCTCGGTGGCGGCCGTTCCGGTCATGCCGGCCAGCTTGTTGTAGAGCCGGAAGAAGTTCTGGTAGGTGATGGTCGCAACGGTCTGGCTCTCTTCCTTGAGCCTGAGGCCCTCCTTGACCGTTACGGCCTGGTGCACCCCGCCCCCCCAGACGCGGCCCTCCATCAGGCGGCCCGTGAACGGGTCGACGATCACGACCTGGCCGTCCTTGACGATGTATTCGTCGTCGCGCCTGTAGAACTCCTTGGCCTGCAGCGAGGTCTCCAGGAAATGCGGCCATTCCATGACCCGCGGGTCGTCGGCATAAAGGTCCGGCACGCCCAGCATCCTCTGGGCAAGCTCAAC
>CAZXDF010000231.1:0-4606 GCA_964639345.1 uncultured candidatus Brocadiaceae bacterium
CAGCCCGTCCACGGGAGATGCGAGAGGCGTCAGCGAAACAGGGCCCCCGTAGGCGCGCGTGTTGCCAACGCAGACCATGTCCGCACCGCTCACCATTTCCCGGCCGTCGACGTCCACGCGTATGTTCCAGCGGTGAGGCAGGAGGGCCTCGCGCAGCAGGTGCGGCATGTAGCGGAGCTGGGTCATGCGGCCCCGCCGCTTGCGGTGAACCATGTCGACTACGTGCGCGTCCAGCCCCACCCCGCACATGCAGGCGAAACGCCGCCCGTTGCACACGCCCAGGTCGAAGCGCGCCACCCTGCCATCCAGGATCATGCGGGCGGCTTCGAGCGGGTGTTTGGACATGCGGAGTTCGTTGCCCAGAACGTTGCCCGCGCCCGCCGGAACAACCCCTATGACGCAGCGCTCCAGGTCGGCCCCGTTGATGGACTCGTTGATAGTTCCGTCGCCGCCCAGGACAACGATGGCCTCACCGGGAAAGTCAGCGGCGGCCTCCTGTGCGTCCCCCTTGCCGGTGGTCCTGACGACGTGGATGCTGGCGGCCTTCTGCCTGAGCACCTCCGCGACGGCCTCCACGTACCGCCCGCCCTTGCCCTTGCCGCTGATAGGATTGGCGATGAGCATAAGCTCCCGCCAGCGCTGCTCGCTCCCGCTCACGCCCTCCCCTCCCCTTCGCTCGCGATGGCACTCGCCCGCGGCCTTGCCCTCATACGCACGCGCATCGAGTATACCCGATGGGGTTGCCCTGCGCACCGCCGGCGTCGAACGCGCAAGCCGGTTGAATGCGCGGAGCGTTTGCGCTCTAATACATCGGTTCTTCGCTGTGCCCCGAAGCGTGAGAGAACCGCCGGCCGCAGGGCGCCGGCCTCCGCTCGAGACGGGAGAGATCCGATGACAAAGCATATCTTCGTGACCGGGGGCGTGGCCTCCTCGCTGGGCAAGGGCCTCAACTCCGCGTCCATAGGGGTGCTGCTGGAGGGCCACGGCCTGAAGGTCCGGCTGCAGAAGGTCGACCCATACGTGAACGTCGACCCGGGCACGATGAACCCCTACGAGCACGGGGAGGTCTACGTGACCGACGACGGGGCGGAGACCGACCTCGACCTAGGCCACTACAGCCGGTTCACCAACACCGAGGTCAACCGCGACAGCAACATCACCACCGGGAGCGTCTACCTCTCCGTCATCGAGAAGGAACGCCGCGGCGATTACCTCGGCAAGACGGTGCAGATGATCCCGCACGTGACCAACGAGATCAAGGAACGCATTCGCGCGCTGGCCGCTCCGGGGGTGGACGTGATAATCACCGAGATCGGCGGCACGGTCGGCGACATCGAGGGCCTGGTCTTCCTGGAGGCAATCCGGCAGCTCCGGCTGGAGCTCGGGCGCTCCAACGTGCTGTTCGTGCACCTGACGTTCGTGCCGTTCCTTCGCGCCGCCAGCGAACTCAAGACCAAGCCGACTCAGCACAGCGTGCAGAAGCTGCGCGAGATCGGCATCTTCCCGGACATCCTCATCTGCCGCACCGAGGAGCCGCTCCAGGACGAGCACTACGCCAAGATCGCCCTGTTCTGCAACGTCGAGCGCGAGTGCGTAATCGAGGAGCTCGACGCCAAACCGAACATCTACCAGATCCCCGTCATGCTCAACGAGCAGGGCCTCGACCGGCTGATCTGCGATAAGCTCGACCTCAATACCGACGGCGCCGATCTCAGCGCGTGGCGCGATATGCTCGAGGTGCTCAACAACCCCGAGCACTCGGTCGAGGTCGCGGTCGTGGGGAAATACACCAGCCGCCAGTCGGCCTACGAGTCCATCTACGAGGCCCTCCAGCACGGCGGCATCGCCAACCGGGCGCGCGTGAGCGTGCGGCGCGTCGAGGCCGAACAGCTCGAGACCATCGGCGTCGAAACCGTCCTGGCGGACGTCGACGGCGTGCTGGTTCCCGGCGGGTTCGGCACGCGCGGAGTGGCCGGCAAGCTCACCGCGGCCTGCTACGCGCGCGAGAACGCGATCCCCTACTTCGGCATATGCCTGGGCATGCAGTGCGCGGTGATCGAGTTCGCCCGCAACGTCTGCGACCTCGCAGAGGCGCATACGACCGAGATCGAACGCGACACCCCCCACCCGGTCATCAGCCTGCTCGAAGAGCAGCGGACGGTCACGGACAAGGGCGGCACGATGCGGCTGGGCGCGCAGGACTGCCGCATCATCGAGGGCTCGCGCGCGCACCAGGCCTACGGCGCCACGCACATCACCGAGCGCCACCGCCACCGCTACGAGTTCAACAACCGCTACCTCGACCGGCTGACCGAACGCGGCCTCCTCGCCAGCGGCATGAACCCGGAGAAGGACCTGGTCGAGATCGTCGAACTCGAAGCTCACCCCTGGTTCGTCGGCGTGCAGTATCACCCCGAGTTCAAGAGCAAACCCACCGCCCCGCACCCGCTTTTCGCCGGCTTCATCGCCGCCGCGCTGCGCCGCTGCCAGGGCGAATAGGGCTGATCTGGGCCCATCTTTCCCTACACCAACCCTACCCGAGCCCTACACCGCCCCTACACGAGCGCGACACCAACCCGACAGAAACCCTACAGGAACGCGCCGACGCCGCGGACCACAAAGGCGCCACAGAGCCACAGAGGACACCGAGAAAGGCGGAAAGACCCGGCGCATGGGTCTCCCCGAGACACGCCCTGCCAGCACACGGCACCAGCCCGCCACCGCCCCTACACGAGCGCGACACCAACGCGACAGCACCGCTACGAGAACGCGCGGCCACGGCGGACCACAAAGGCGCCACGGAGCCACAGAGGACACCGAGAAAGGCCGAAAGACCCGGCGCATGGGTCTCAAGAGACATGTCTTGCCCGCACACGGGGGCGAGCCGCCATCCCCCCAGCCCCCTTCTGCCGTTGCTGTCCGGTCGTCGTGCCATCTTTCCTCTGTGCTCTCTGTGCCTCTGTGGCGAAGCGCCTTATGAATTCCGCTTCCGCAGGTCCTCCAGGAAATCGTTGACCACATCGCGCACCACCGCCAGCCGCTCCTCGGGCAGCCGGGCGACGGCGAAGCCCGCGAACTCCTCGAGCGCCTCCAGCATGAGCGTGATGTCCTGCGAGGTCTTGCGGTAGTCCCTGATGATCTTCACAAGCTCGGCGAGGCGGGCGTGATGGGCCTTGCACTCCTCGCCCTCGCCCAACCCCGTCCTTCCGCCCCGCGCGGCGAGGAAGGCGAAACGGTCCCTGAGCATCTCCAGGACCTTCTCCTCGTTGGGATTGCGTGCGCGCTCGCGCAGGGCCTCCCAGCTCGCCCCGCGCCGCCGGTCGTAGTGACACCAGCGCCGCACGGTGTCCGCCACCACGCCCAGGCGACGGGCGATCTCGGCCTTCGACAGGCCCCGGCTGTACATGTCCCGCGCCTCGTCGATCAGCTCGCTTCGCTTCGGCCCGACCGGCGCGGTTCTTCCCTCTTCCTCGGCACAACTCCTGACTTCCATTGCACTCGTCGTCATCGTTGCCGCTCCTCGCTGTCCGTATGGGCGCGCGCGTTTGCGCAAGCCCTTACTGAAAGTATGTCTCGCGCTGAGGCGAGACGCCTCATCTACCCAAAGTAGGGGTAGCGCGGGCGTCTCGCCCGCGCAGCCATCGGCTCGCGACGTCCGGGGCGAGACGCCCCGGCTACCCAAACAAATCCGGGGGGACGCCTCGGTGCCGAAAAAGAAGCCGACCGGGTCGCGGCAATCGCGCCCGGCCGGCTTCTGAGGGTTAGCTTCTAGCGCTTACCATCACGCGCTTGCCAGGGCCGCCTGGATGTCCTCCTTGGGGGTGGTGGTGGGGGCGATGTTGAACTTGTCCACCAGCACGCCCAGCACCGGCTCGGTGATGAATGCGGGCAGGCTCGGGCCGAGGCGAATGTTCTTGATGCCCAGGTGCAGGAGCGTCAGCAGGATCGCCACCGCCTTCTGCTCATACCACGACAGGATCAGCGAGAGCGGCAGGCTGTTGACGTCGGTCTCGAAGGCGTCCGCGAGCGCCAGGGCGATCTGCACCGCCGAGTAAGCGTCGTTGCACTGCCCAACGTCCAACAGGCGCGGGATGCCGCCGATGTCGCCGAACTCCAGCTTGTTGAACCGGTACTTGCCGCACGCGAGGGTCAGGATCACGCAGTCGTCCGGGACGGCCTCGGCAAGCTCGGTGTAGTAGTTGCGCCCGGGCTTGGCGCCGTCGCAGCCGCCGATCAGGAAGAAGTGCTTCACTGCGCCCGCCTTCACCGCATCAATCACCGCGCCCGCCACGCCCATCACGGCGCTGTGGCCGAAACCGATGGTGATCGTCTGCTCCGGCTCGTCCTCGGCGAAGCCGTCGGCCGCCAGGGCCGCCTCGATGGCGGCCGTGAAGTCGCCGTCGCTGATATGGGTGACGCCCGGCCAGCCGGCGGGCCCGCACGTGAACAGGCGGCCGGCGTAGCTCTCCGCGGGCTTCGTGAGGCAGTTGGTCGTCATGAGGATCGCGCCGGGGAATGCGTCGAACTCCTTCCGCTGGTTCTGCCAGGCGCTGCCGTAGTTACCGGCGAGATGGGCATACTTCTTGAGGGCCGGGTAGGCGAGGGC
>CAZXDF010000232.1:0-27072 GCA_964639345.1 uncultured candidatus Brocadiaceae bacterium
TGTTCGTCGCCAAGGGGCGCCGGCTGCTCTTTGACGGGCACCTGCGCGTTATGCCGAGCGATTCGGCGGAAGGGGACCAGTTGCTCCCCGCGTTGAAGGAGGGCGAGGCGGTCGAGCTCGCGGAGCTGGTGCCCACGCAGCACTTCACCCAGCCGCCGCCGCGATACACGGAGGCCTCGCTGGTGCGCGAGCTGGAGCGTCGGGGCATCGGTCGCCCCAGCACCTACGCGCCTACCATCGGCACGCTGTTGAAGCGTAACTACGTGCGCCGCCGCCGCCGGGCGCTGCACCCCAGCGAGCTCGGGATGGTGGTGACGCGGAAGCTCGTGCAGCATTTTCCGCAGGAAATGGACTACGGTTTCACCAGCGAGGTGGAGGAGAAGCTCGACAAGATCGAGGGCGGCGAGGCAGATTGGCGCCGGACGCTGGCGGAGTTCTACGCCGAGTTCAGCACCGCGCTGGAAAAGGCCAGGGGCGACATGACGTCGGTCGCCGAAGACGACAAGGAGCAGGACCGCGCGTGTGAGAAGTGCGGCAAGAATATGATCACCCGGTTCAGCCGCAGCGGCGACAGGTTCCTGGGATGCAGCGGTTTTCCGGAGTGCGATTTCACGCTCTCCCTGGATACCGACGGCGAGGAAGAGGAGCTCACGCAGCACCTGTGCCCAGAGTGCAGCGCGCAGATGGCGCAGAGGATCGGGCGTCGCGGCCGGCCTTACCTTCGTTGCTCGGCCTATCCGAAATGCCGGGGCATCATGGGCCTGGACCGCGAGGGCAAACCGGTGGCGCTCGAGCCGCGCGCTTCCTCGGGCCTTGCCTGCCCGCGGTGCAGCAACAAGATGTACATCGTGGAGCAGGAGGGCGAGACGGTCTTCCGGTGCGCTCGCTGCCGCAACTCGCTGGGCCGGGTCAGCATGGAAGATGCCTTTCTTGCGACGGAGTTCGGTGCGAAGGACGACATCGGTCCGTGCGAGGAGTGCGGGGGACCGATGGCGCTCAAGAGGAGCAGGAAGGGGTTCTTCCTGGGCTGCGAGAGCTACCCCACATGCAATGGGACGCGGAACCTGGGCAACGATGAGCTGCCGGCGCCGGCGGCGACGCTGGAGGAGTGCGAGCAGTGCGGGCGGCCGATGGTGCTGCGGTGGGGCCGCTACGGCCGCTTCTTGTCCTGCAGCGGTTTTCCGCGCTGCAAGAACTCCTGGCGCCTGAGCGAGTCCGTCTCCCCGTGCCCGCAGCCGGACTGCGACGGCCGGGTCATCCGGAAGGTCTCCAAGGACGGTCAGGAGTTCTACGGATGCTCGCGCTGGCCGGGGTGCGACCACACCGCGACTGAAGCCCCGAAGAGGCGCAGGAAGGCCAAGCCGAAGGACGAGGGCAAGACGTAGGGATCACACGGCGCGGCCCCCTTCGCCTCCTCAACGCACGACGCCCCGAACCAACCCCGGCAGACCACGCGCCAGACTTTAGACTGCCTATTGCTCTGTTGAAAAGCCGTTCTCGCCTTCTCACTGTTTGGGTAGGCCGGGCGTCTCGCCCGGCCGCATGGCACTTCTGACACCCCCGGCTCTGGCGCCGGGGGCTACCCAGATGGGGCTTTTCAACAGAGCAACTGCCTATGCAACGGGCGCGGGAAGAAGCCGTGATGCTTGCGACCCGATGGCGGTCAGATTCTTGCCGTCACTTGGCGACCACCTTGATTACGCCCCTCATCTGCAGGTGGCCGGTGCTGCACCAGACGGTGCAGTAGAAGTCGTACGTTCCGGTCTGCTGCGGCGTGAACTCGACTATGTGCTGCTTGCCGGCGCCAATCGCGCTCGCGTCCACCCCGAGCCCGGGAATCGTGAAGCCATGAGTCACCGTGTCCACGTTGCGAACGCGCAGGCGGGCCTTCCGGCCGACCGGAAGGCTTATCTCTCGCGGATAGAAGTTTCCCCGCTCTGGGGCGCGGGCGAGGATGTCGGCGGTGATGTCGCGGAAGCGGTAGGCCTCATAGCCCAGCGCGGCTGCGATCACACCGATCGTGGACCCAATGACCAGAACGGCGCTGATGATGATTTTCAAGGTCTTCATAAGGCCACTCCCTTTACGGACCCCCGTAGAGCCAGCCGAAGAACAGGGTGACGAGGGTCAGGAATGCCAAGAGCGGGATGAAGCCGCGCCGCGCGGCGGCCTCGTTTGAG
Source organism: uncultured candidatus Brocadiaceae bacterium (assembly GCA_964639345.1). Classification (GTDB taxonomy): domain Bacteria; phylum Planctomycetota; class Brocadiia; order SM23-32; family SM23-32; genus CAZHPE01. Next base: position 2,181 of record CAZXDF010000232.1, read on the forward strand.
AACGTCTGGCGCGCCAGCTTGAGTCCGATGTGTGCGGAGAAGATGAGGCCGCCCAGAAGGAAAACAAGTTGAATCGTGCCCAACGGGCCGGTGAACACCGGCGTCCATGGCACCTTCGCCGTGCCGAACAGGTTCCATCCCCAGGCGAAGGGGTCGGACAGAATGTGCAATATGTATGAGCCGTTCGGCAGCAGAATGCCGAAGCTGAACGCGATCCAGGCGGCCAGCCCCAACGGCGCCAGGGAGTAGGAGTGGTTGACGAATATCTTCTTCAGCGGCGTCCCGGAATCGCGCGCCATGAGCTTCGAGAGCCAGGCGAATGCCAGGAAGATCAGAGGGAGCACCATGAGGTTCGCCACGGTGTGCAGCCCCACGAAGGTCAGCCACCCCTTCAGCGTGGTGCCTCGCACCCAGTCCTTGAGGAAGCCCCACGGGCCCATCATTGAGACATAGAAGACCGCGGCGATGCCCAGCATCAGGAACGCCTTGAACGCCTCATCCAGGCCGCGGTTGTGGTCCACCAGCAAGTCGGACCCCGGCGGGCGAAGGTTCACGACCATGTTATCGAACGGGCAGGTCTTGAAGCACTCAAAGCACATGCCGCAATAGGTGTTGCGTTTGAAACTGTGCGGTTCCAGCAGCCACGGGCAGCCGTATCCGTCCTTGGAGCCGGTCTCGCACGTCTTCTTCTTGTGTTTGGCGCATATCTTCGGGTCCTTGACCCTGACCTCCATCATCGCCACGTTGCTATAGAGCCCCTGAAAACCGCTCACAGGGCAGACGTAGACGCAGAAAGTGCGCCTCTCGAAGACAAGCGAGATCACTACTCCAAGGACGATGATGCCGCCCAACAAGAAGAAAGTGGCCAGGGGCTTGACCGTCATGAACCCGCTGAAGTAGGTCGTGAACAAGAACAGGATGTTCATGACCCACATGTTCTGAAGCCGCTTCGGCCACTTCAGGTTCAGTCCCCAGAGGTTCTTCCTGACCCCGAAGATCCGCAGGCGCTGAAGCCACTCGCCGAAGGAAGGCAGGGGACAGCCCACGCACCAGCCTCGCGAGAACACGGGCACCAGCAGCATCATCAGCATCACCCACCAGAGGATCCATACGATCATGATGCCGAAGTTGTAGTTGCCCGCCGAGAACCCCCCCACCACTCCGCCCATCAGGATGGCCATGAACAGGGCCATGTTCACCAGGATGGCGATCATCGGGAACCAGCGCCGTTTCAGCAACCACCGCACAAGCGGCAACGACGTAAGGTCGAATCGCCAGCTCATGGGAATGACGCCCAAAAACTTTTCGTCCTCAGCCATCTTTTCGAGACCTCTTAGAATGCTGATCGTGCTCAAGCACCACGTCAGGCCGGGCGCCCTTCATCGCCAGGTCCGGACCCTTCCGCGGGCGCGGACTCCTGCTGCGTCGCGTCCCCGCCGGTGGCGGCGGCCGAGCGCCGCCGGAACGCCACCCCGAGGCCGGCCACGCCTACCGCCAGTGCGGCGCCGGCAAAGATGCCGAGGCGCCGATTCGGCCCGACAACAAAGTAGCCGACCATGTACGGATGGAACTCCCCGCAAGTCACCGAGCAACGGAACGTGTATCTGCCGGGCCGGTCGGCCACGAACGTCTTCTCGGCCTGCCCGCCGGGTTCGACCTGGATGTTAACGTCGTATCCGTCGATGAAGAGCCCGTGTTCCACGTCGAGTGATTGCAGGCGCAGGGTGAGCCGCTCGCCGCGCTTCACGCGGATGATGTGGGGTTCGTACTGGAAGCGCCGCGCATTGATCTCTATCAGCCGCGCGGTCGGCTGCGGGTCGGTGCTTTCGGCCGCGTGCGCCGTCCCTCCCAGCAGCAGGTCCCCGACCAGCGTCAGCACTCCTGCGGCCGCGTCCAGCAGGTCTGGACCGGCGGCCTCCGCCGTCGCCTCCGCCGCAGGGGATGGGGCCGGACCGTGCGCCGCGGATTCTCCCGCCGCCGCCAGCTCCAGTCGCACCCACTCGCTGATGGACTTTCGCGAGCCGCGGTCCCCTTTGTCACCGTTCCAGAGGCCGAACGCCGCGTAGACCGTGCCTGGGTGCAGTTGAACGGCCTGCGCGGGGTCCTCGGCGGTCAGCGGCCGAGTGATGATGACGCGCCAGACGCCGTCGCGCCATCGCCCGCGACCGGCCACAGCGGTCTTTGGCTGCAACGTCACGGTGCCCGGTCGTCCGGAGAGAATGTCCTGACACGCGCTCTCCAGCCGGGCTGTCCGCTCCGGGAAGGCGGCTTGGGCCTCGTAGCTGTAGCGCTCGTTCGGCGAGGCGTCCGCCTGCGGCCGCCCTCCGTTCCAGAACTCGGCGTCCAAATCCGCTTTCCACTGCCATATGTTCACCACCGACTGAAATCCCATCATGATGGACCCCTCGGGCGGCTCCTCGTCAAGGGAGAAGGCCACGGCCACCGCGTCGGGCCACGTGCCGACATCGTGCACGCGGCTTTCCACATCGTCCGGCCATTCGAACAGAAAATAGATGTTCGCGCCGTCATGGAATGCCCTAACGTCGACGCTCGGCACGAGGTGCGTGCCACGGGGCGGAGAGGTCACCTGGTGCAGAAGCTCCACGGCGACCATGTCCTTCCACAACGCGTCGTCGAAGGCCTCGGGGGCATCAAGCGCCATGGCGCGGTCCAGCCGTGGCACCGCCAGCGTCGCCGGCTCCTGGATGCTCTTGTCGGCGGGCGTCCCCCACCTGTAAGCCCATCCGTAGTAGGCAAGCCCGACGAACAGGGCCACCGTCACCGCGCTGATACCGGCGACAAGGTAGGTAGTGCTTCGTTTCACTTCAGGGCCTCCTTCTCGCTGTTCATCAATCGCCGGAGAAGGTCCGCAAGCCGCCTGTATAACAGGCCGGCCTTGGGATCCCGCGGCGCATCCTCACCGTCCGCCTTGGCGTCCATGCGCTCCAGCAGGCTGTCGGTCCACGTGGTCAGGTGGTCACGCAGGAACTTCTCCTGGGCCTCCCGGCAGACGGATGCGTGCTCGCCCTCGCCCTTCTCCTGGGCATGGGCCTCTTTCACGGTCAAGTAGTGCATGTACTCCAGTTCCGCAGCGATGTGGTCGGGCCGCTCTCTGGCGGGCTGCACGCCGAAGGCACGATAGAAGCCCATGAGGTCGGCCATGTGATGGGCCTTGCCGAACTCGTCGGCGAATTTCTTGTGTTCGCTCTCATAGGGGAACGGCCCGGCGACTGGATCGAAAACGCCGAGGTAGGCGCTGCGCAGCGCATCCGGGTCCGCCGACCGGGCGCTCTCGATCACCGCCAGGATTTCCGCCCAGGAATGGCCCTTCGCATCCGTATCGGCGTCACTGAACTTGCGGAAGAACTCGATCACGTCGGCATCCGGATAGGAGAACCCCCGCGCCAGCACGGCGTAGGCCAGGGTTCGCATGGCCGGGTCCAGACCTGAAGAGGAGCGATCCACGCAGGCAGCGCGATTGGCCTTCATCTTGATCGTAAATCCCTTTGCTATGGCTCGTTGAAACGATGCGTGCCCGCGGCGGCGTCGTGAAACGGACGCACGTAGAACGGTTCTTCGATCGGCACCTCAACGGCGAGCTCTCCGTCGGCGTCGTAGCCCTTGACGGAATCCCCGGCAAACTTGAAGCGCTCGATAGTGCGCGTGGTCGTGCCGAAGAGCTTCAGCACCGCAAAGAGCTCCTCGTCCGGCTCGGTCCGCGCCTTGATGGCCTCCTCGACTCGCGGTCCGAACATCTGCCGTTGGTACTCCCGCGGCACCCAACGGCCGGGTATGTAGTAGACGTGCGGCTCGGTGCCGAACTGCGGGTAGAGGGGCAGGGCCACCTTCCGCACGTGGACCAGGTAGTCAATGGGGTTGTCCTCGCGCGCCTCCTCGGGCGAGCTCACCCAGCCGGAGAGGCGAATGCTGCCCACGCACGCCGACATGCAGCGCGGAATCTGCCCCTTCTCCACGCGGGGGTAACATGCGATGCATTTCTCGGCCTTCTTCGTGTGCGTATTGAAAAGGGCCTTCTTATAAGGACAGCCGGCAACGCACTCTTCGTAGCCGCGGCACCTTTCCTGGTCAACCAGCACGATGCCGTCCTCCGGGCGCTTGTAGATGGCCTTGCGCGGACACGCCGCCAGACACCCGGGGTAGGTGCAGTGATTGCAGATGCGCTGCAGGTAGTGGAAGAAGTTCACGTGCACCGGCAAGGTCAGGCCCGTGTCCGAAGTGGCCGTCGCCGTGTCCTCGTATATGTTCGGGAAGCGCCACTCCGGCTTGGGCGGGATGTAGCCGAGCGGCTCCTCCCTGAGCCCGCCGTCCGGCGTCTCGAAAATGGTCCGCCCGGTGTATGTGCCCCCGCGCCACTTCTGAGGCCCGAGTTTCGCCAGCAGCTTGACGTCCCAGTGCTGTGGATAGCCGCCGTACGGCTTGGTCTCCACATTGTTCCACCACATGTGCTCCTGCCCGTTCGCGAACGTCCAGGTGGAGCGGCACGCCATGGTGCAGGTCTGGCATCCGATGCAGCGGTTGATGTCGAAGACGAAACCGACCTGTCGCTTGGGCCGGGACTCGACGTACTGGTATTGCATGTTGCGCTTGAGGTGCCAGTTGTAAACCTCGGCCACGATCAGGCCTCCTCCACAAAACCGCCGGTCAGGTATCGTTTCATGTCCTCATTCTCGTTCGCCGGCGTGAAGCCGGTCGCGGCAGGGGCCCAGACGCCCTTGCCGTCGATGCCGCCCTTTTCCGCCAACGTCACCCTCACCAGGGACTCCTTGGGCGCGCCGGTGGGCGTGTGCGTGTCAACCGTGAATCCTTTCACCATCCGGTGCGTGAAGTAATCCTTGTGCACGAGGCTGCCCGTCATCTGGGTGGGGTTGAGCCAGGTGCGCACGCACGACTGGTGCGAACCGAAGCGGACCAGGGGCACGTATCCGGTGTCGGTTATGCCCGAGCCGTCGGGATTATTCTCCTGGGCGCGGACCGAGCGGTGCGTCGCTCCGGCTATGCTGTGCTTGATGTTGAGGAAGCCCCGCGGGAAAGATGGGTTGTACCTGGCCCGCACCATCAGGCGCGTCATCTTGTCGAAGAATGGATCCTCGCCCTTTGCCCCACGATAGGGACGATCGTTCGCCGCTGCGTCGACGTACACGTAATCTCCGTCATCCACGCCCAGATCCCTGGCGTCATCGGGGTTGATGTCCATCTCCTCCTCCCCCACCCAGGGCGTGCGTTTGTCCATCCGGTAAGGGTCGCCGAAGTTGGAGCACCAGATAGTATTCCAGTCCACGCAGCCCCAGGAGGAGTGGACGCGGTGTCGGGTCTTGCAGGTCACAAAGACGGCGAACAGGCCGTACTTCTCGGCCAGAGGATTGCGCGAGTTCCGGACCTTCTCCCAGTTCCACTTCTCGTTGAAGACGCAGCGCAGGTCGCCGTCCAGCTCATCGGCGGGCACGCCGTAGTCCCTGGGCCGAATCCCATCGAAGCTCGACGGGACGACGATCACGTTCGTCTGATGCAGCGTGGCCTCAACGGGCTCGCGGTGGACGATGAGGTTCTCGCCCTGGTCCAGCCATTCGTCCTCGTCGCGGTAGAGCTCGAGCCGGCCGGTCTTGGTGTAGAAGGGGACGCTCTCATTGATCTGCTCCCAGCCCGGCACGCGCGGATAGGTGCGGAACATGCTGAGGGCCGCGCCGCCGTTCTCCATGATGTCCTTGACCTTGTAGCCGCGGAAGGCGTTGCTCGTGTCGAGGATGCGCTGCATGTAAACGTCCACGCGGTCATCGTCCACGAACTTGTAATGGTCCTGGAAGCGCTGGTCCTCGGTCAGACGGGTGAGGGCCTTGGCCACCCCCGCGTAGACCTCGATGTCGTGACGCGTGTCGTGGAGCCTCTTGATCGGCCCCTTGGGGAAGAACTGGAGGAACGGGTTCGTGCACGAAGCCGTCATGTCCGGATGGGCGAACTCCACCCATGAGTCGACGGCGAAGACAACGTCGGCGTACTCGCAGTTCATGTTCCATTCGTAGTCCGTGGCCACGTGGAGCTCGTGCTTGGGCAGGACGTTCTTTATGATGTCGTAGGCCCACTTGGAGTTGCCGATCTGGTTGGCGTTGCATGTCCAGACGGCCTTCGAGGGGCTGGGCATGTGGCCCTCCTCGGTCAGAACCACCCGTCCTTCTGCGGGCGTGTCGACGATGAGGGGCGAATCCCCGTGCGCCCAGAAATGGATCGCCTCGAAGTGCATGTAGGCCTTCTTCTTGATCGCGCCACCGTCCACGTCCGGGTCGAGCGTCTGGTTGAACGGGTCTTCGGCGACGTAGGATGGCAGGCCGTTGAACACGGGGGCCTTGTAGTTGCCCGCGTAGCTGCTAACGTTCGCGCCCGGCCTGCCGATGTCGCCGGTGAGCGAGGCGACCAGGAAGTAGGACCGGTTGATCAGGTCGTTGTGGAAATACATGTTCAGGCCCATGCCGCAGATAAACGAGGAGGCCTTGCTGGCGGCCAGGTCGAGCGCGAAACGCTCCACGTCCGCGGCCGGCACGCCCGTGATCTCCTCCGTCGTCTGCGGCGAGTAATGCGCCGTCAGCTCGTGATAGAGGCGGAAGATCGACTTGACCTTGACGACGCCCTCGCGCGTGGTCACTTCGCCCTCGAAGTCAAGGTCGATGTCACCGAGGGCCAGGCCTTGTTCGGTGAGTTGCCGGTCCAGATGCTCGCCCAGGCAGTTGCGCGAGAGGGCGAGGAGCTTCTGCCCGCCCTGCGCGGCGAGGACAGCCCTGACCTCGTACTTGTCGGCATCTGTCTGGATCGGTTTCCCGTCCTCGTAGGTGTAGGTCTCGCCGGGGTCGAGGGCAATGGGGTTTTCGAGGTCCTCTGCGGTAAGGAGCTTCAGATTGTCCATTCGCACCAGGAACGGGAGGTTCGTGAAGCGCTTGGTGAAGTCCGGCTTGTAGAGCTTCTGGCGAATGAGGAGGCCGGCCACCCCCAGCATCAGCGCGGTGTCGGTGCCGGGCCGGATCTGGAGCCAGTAGTCGCATTTTGTCACCGTCGGGCTGTGCTCAGGCGCGATCACCACGATCTTCTTGCCGCGCTCAATGGCCGAATGCCACCAGATCGGATCGGCCATCTTGTTCTCGACCAGGTTCAGGCCGGTGATGACGAGCATGTCGGCGTTCGCAAAATCGTGGAACTCCTGGTCGAATGTCTGCACGCCGGTGACCATGGCGTGTCCGGGTGGGAGGTCGGTGTGCCAGGCATAGTTGTCCCACGAGCGCGCCCCGAGGGCCTTCGCCGGCGGGACCTTCCGAACGTTGTGATCGAGCACGGCCATGAGGTTGCTGAAGCGGTAGAGTCCGGTCAGCCGCGTGGCGCCCAGGAAGGCCATGCCGCCCCGGAACTTCAACGTGCGCACGCCGGCCACGTTGCCGTCGGCGTCTTTCATCGGCTCGATCATTTCCTCCGGGTAGCCCTGTTCCAGGAGCCATCCGGCGCCCTGCTCGCCGCTGTATGCGTCGGAGATGTTGATGAGGGCCCTGGCCACCAGGTCGTTCGCATCGTCCCACGAGGCGCGAAGCCACTCATCCTCTCCCCGCTTGAAATACTTCTCGGGCGCGCGCCCGGTCTTCTCGTCGCGGGGAAAGCCCGCCTCCACCCAGTCCTTCCAGCCCTTGCGGATCATGGGGTGTTTCACGCGGGACTTGCTGTACACCCGCCGCATGTAGGTGTAGCCCTTCAAGCATCCGCGGGGATGCCAGGTGGCCGAGACCTTGTTGCCCTGGAGGTCCGTGTAACCGTCGACGTCGTAGGCCTGCTCGATCCGCACGAGCACGCCGTTGCGCACGAATCCCCTGAGCCGGCAGTTGTGCGTATCGTTGGGCGCGCAGACGAACGTGAAGCTATCGTCGTATCGATACATGTCGCGGTAGAGCTTCTCCCAGCCGCGCGAGGGATAGTGCTCCAGGGGGTTCTCCACCTCGTCAACGCCTTCAAGCACGGCCCAGAGCGGGCCGCTTACCGCGCTCAAACCGACCCCCAAGGCGCCAAGTCGAAGGAACTCGCGGCGCGTGAACTTCAGCCTGTCGCTATCGCCGTCCCGAATCGTCTCGTCATGCTTCGCCATCTTCTTCGTGTCCTCGCGACGCAATCTCGGGTCAAACTGAAAGGAAGCGGGCGAGCCATGCCCCGCAGCAGATCCGCCGGCGTCAATCTCGCCATGTATTCCCTTACGACTCTTCCTCCGCCGCATTCTACGCTGACGAGGCCAAGGCCATGAGGCCGCGCGCGGCGAATTCGGCTGCTCGTGTCAGTCGCACGGTGCAGTACTTACCGGATAAGAGAGACAATTACTCCCATTTTATAGCCGCCCAAAAAAATGTCAAGGTCACATCGCGCGAAAACCCCGCTGGCGGCCTGGCCCAGCCCGCTCTGAATAGAGGAAGCCCGCCGTCAGAAAGGCCGGCGCTATGATCCGGCCTACCGTGACATGCTCTCAAGCAACGCGGAAGCAAGCAAGAGCAATGGCCATGACTTTCGGCATCGCACCATCAGGCGGATTGGCTTGGGGACCACGCAGAAAGTCTTCGACATGCTTCCGTGATCGCTCAGGGGGCTTGAGAAGACACATTGCCAGACCTTGCTCCGGTGCGTTTCACGCAAGCCGTGCCACCTGATGGGGCGCCGGCTGAGATGATCCGTGCCGCCCGCACCCCGCCCGGTGGGGGGTCAGCATCAACCCAGGACATCCCTGCTCCTCAGCGTAATTGCTTTGACAGGTCGTCTCCGTTGCGCTATACTGCGGTGCGTTGTCTCGGGGGCATCGCATTGACAGGTACAGGTACTGGGCGTTTTGCCTTTGTGAGACGGAGCTTATGACGACGCATTTCGCCAGGCAAGAGGATTTCACGCCCGAGACGCGCGCGTGGTATCACGTGGACGCCGAGGGCAAGGTGTTGGGGCGAATGGCCGTGGGGATCGCCACGGTCCTCATGGGGAAGGATCGCGTGGACTTCACCCCCCACGTGGACACGGGCGCTTACGTCGTGGTGACGAACGCTGCCCTGGTTCGCGTGACGGGCAAGAAGCTGAAACAGAAGATGTACAAGCGCTACTCCGGCTATCCCGGCGGGCTGCGAGAGCGTCCGCTGGAGAAGATGCTGGAGAAGCATCCGGACGATGTGATCCGGCTGGCAGTAAGTCGCATGTTGCCGAAGACGAAGCTCGGACGGCGCATGCTGCGACGGCTGAAGGTCTACTCGGGACCGAAACATCCGCACACCTACGCTAAGCCCCAGGAATTGGAAGTCAGGGCGTGAACGCGCCCGTGGGCACACGCAGGGAGAGGTAATAGGGTATATGGCGAGCGATTACTGGTGGGGAACGGGAAGACGAAAGACGTCCGTGGCCCGTGTGCGTATACGGCCAGGCACGGGTGTTATTCAGATCAACGCGCGGGAGTTCGAGGAGTATTTCCCCCGCGTGATTCACAGGGCCCAGGTCCTCCGCCCTCTCAAGGTCGCCGATTCGCTGGAGAAGTACGACGTGATCGTGAGGGTTGGCGGCGGAGGGCTGACCGGCCACGCGGGCGCAATATGCCTGGGTATCGCACGCGCGCTGTTGAAGGCCGATTCGGCTGCGGCAGCCCCGTTGAGGGAGCACAAGCTCCTCACCCGCGACCCTCGCATGGTGGAGCGCAAGAAGTTCGGGCTTCACAAGGCCAGACGCGCGCATCAGTTCAGCAAGCGTTGAGATACATGCCGTCGTTTCTGCCTCGTGCCTCTGCAGAGGGGGGCTCGGCGGAGGTGTGTTAGCCTACTCCTCGGCAAGCTCTTCGACGAGAGACTGGGGCAGATTGAAGTTGGAGTAGACGTTCGCGACGTCCTCGTCCTCTTCCAGCTCCTCCATCATCTTCAGGATCTTCCTGCCATCGGCTTCGCTCAGGTCGACGTAACTCGTGGGCACGAGCGTGATCTCGGCGGATTCGCATTCCGTTCCAGCCGCCCTCAGCGCGTCCATGACCGCTTTGAATGCCGGGGCGGGGCAAACAACCTCGTAGAAATCCCCTGCCTTCTGGAAGTCCTCCGCGCCGGCTTCCACGACTATATCGAAGAGTTCGGGTTCGTCCCGTTCGCCGAGGTCCACGACGAAAAGCCCCTTGGTCTGGAAGTTCCACCCCACGCAGCCGCTGGTGCCCAGGTTGCCCCCGTGGTCATCGAAGATCTTGCGCAGATGCGGTGTCGTGCGGTTGCGGTTGTCGGTCAGTGTGTCCACTATCACGGCGGCCCCGCCGCTGCCGTAGCCCTCGTAGCGCAGGTCTTCCATCTGTTCGCCGCCCAGCTCGCCGGCGCCCCTCAGGACAGCGCGCTCGATTGTGCCCTTGGGCATGTTGGCGGCCTTGGCTGCGTCGATGGCGTACTGCAGCTCAAGGTTCGTGCCTGGGTCTTTGCCGCCCCGGCGCGTGGCGGAGATGACGGCCTTGGACAGCCGGCTGAAGATCCTGCCCCTCTTCTTGTCTTCCCTCGCCTTCTTGTGTTTGATGCCTGCCCAGTGGGAATGTCCCGACATGGAAAACGCCTCCGAAATCGTCATCAGGGGAACGTGCGCAGCGCCATCGTGATGTGCGGAAGGCAGCCGTCAGTCGCCGGCTTCCCGCGGCGGATGCGTTCAGGCAGCGGGTGGAGGCTTCTTCTTGCGGACACCGGTCGCAGGCGTCGGCGCCGGCAGCGCCCGGAGGGACTCAAACGACCATAGCTTGCGTGCGACCATTCCCCGCAGTGCTCGCGCAAGGGCCCATCGGTTCACTGATAGTACACCGGCAGCATTATACGCCAGGCACAATGCTGAGGAAAGAGAAAACGGGCGCGCTTGGGAGCCGGCGCATCGGCTGTCGGGACGCACCAATGAGATATCCCGGTACGCCTGCGCCCCGCGTTCCCGCCCGCGGTGTCGTCTATTTCCGTCGCCCGTATAGGCAGGCCAGCCCGGCGAGACACAGGCCTCCCAAGCCAAGCCCGAAAAGGTAGAAAATGCCCCGGCTCATGATGGTCACGGCGGCCGCAGTGCGATGGTCAACACCGAAGGCGGCGCATAGCGCTATCATCGCGGCCTCCATGAACCCGGCGCCTCCCGGCGATACCGACAGGTCGCCGCACAACGTGGAGACGGTGACGATCACCATCACCTTCATGAAGCTGATGTCTGCTCCCAGGCCCACAAAGAGCACATAGTGAGCGAGGTAGATCAGCGCCCACGAAGCGCCCGAGATGGTCATGATCTTCGCGATGGCCTTCGGGCTCCCCGCCGCGCGGCCGATGGGGCCGGTCAGGTTGTCGAGCTTGCGCACGGCGTAGTCCTCGAACAGTTGATAAGTGGGGAAGCGCCGGCGGATGAACTTGAGCAGGCGGCTGCCGTAGATCAGCGGCAGCAGCCGTCCTAGCAGGCGCGAGCGGATTCCGATTCGCTTCCGCAGAAGGACGCCGCTCAGCACTGCCAGAACGATGAAGAGCACGGAACCTTCCAGAACGATCTTTGAGCCGAGGCTAAGAGGGACGAACAACACGGCGAACACCACCGACGCTAGCAGCAGGACCAGGAAAACCACTCCGTTCGCCAGCTTGTCCGCCAGCACCGTGCCGAGATGGGCGCTCTTCTCGCCGCCGAAAATCCTGCTCATGTAGTAGGCGCGGATCGGCTCGCCGCCGACACGTGCGCCGGGCGTTATCACATTGCCGAACACGCCCGCCATGTATATGGGAAAGAGCGCCGCAACGCTCCTGCGCGTGCCTCGCTTCATCAACTGCTGCCAGCGCAGCACCCAGAGCACGAACACCGCAAGATACAGCGCCAGGGCGGCCCCCACGGTGAGGCGGCTCACCTGCGCCATGGCCTGAACGATGCCGCCGAAGCCGATGCGCCTGAGCACGAGGTACAGCAGCACCAATACGAGCGGCACTGCCAGCGCCTTCACCGCCGTCCAGAGGCCCCTGCGCACGGTCATTCCCATGTCCCCTAACGCAGGAGCCGAGCCAGCGCGGCCGCGTGGTAGATGGTGGCCCAGGTAAGCTGGAGATAGTCCTTCAGGCTGATGTCGCTCCTGGCCTCGCCGTAGAGGCAGGGCACCTCGATCTCGGCAATCCTGAAGTCGCGGTTTCGTCGTGCGGCCAGCTCTGCGAAAAGCAGCATCGTGGTGTGCTCCAGGACGTAGCCGCCGCGCTCGGCGAGGCCTTCGGCAAGGCACTCGGCCACCTCCCGGTTGTGAATGCGGTAGCCGCTCTGGACGTCGTTGATTCTGACCCCGGCCACGAGCCGATATGGCGTGTTGGCCAGCGTGTTGCTCGCGCGCGATGCGGCCGGCATGGCCGTGCGCCGCCTGCGGCCTATGACCAGGTCGTACGGGCCAATGTGGCGACACAGCCCCGGCAGCAGGCCGGGGTCGAGCTGCATGTCGGAATCGAGCACCGCGAATGCGCTCGTCCCTGCGCGGGCGAGTGCAAGCGCCAGACCATGCTTGACCGCCGCCTGCTTCCCCTGGTTCACCTCGTGATGGAGGGCTGCCACGCGGCTGTCGGAAGCGAAGTCATCTATTATCGCCCCCGTGGAATCGACCGAGCAGTCGTTCACGCACACCACGTGCCCGACCCCTGCTTCCAGCGCCGTCCGGACGGCTTCGCCCACATGCCGCTCCTCGTTGTAGGCAGGAAAGACGACTGCCACCCGCTCCATGTCCCCCTCCCGTCCCCCGACCGGCACCTGATCGACTATGATCCTCATGCCCGCTCCCATCGTAGCCATTACCGTGGGGCGTTCCGCGCGCAGCCAGTCGGCTGTTGGCGCCGCCATCTTCCCCGGACATTCTACCCGCACAGACGGGGGCTGCGCACTCCAAGCCGGGGCCGCTTCAGTCGGCGCTGCGTGCCCGGGCATGCTTCGCCTGCTGTACGATAGCAGGCATCACCGGCCTGAATCGTCCGCCGACGCAAGGCCGTATTTGTGGCCGAAGGCGGCCTGGAGGGTTGCAAACGCGCGCTCTCTTGCATATAGTATCGGTTTCCCTTTGCTCGCGAACTGGAGAGGACAAGCCATGGGAAATACGCGCACGCACCAGGGGAGCCTGGACGCCGGCGGGAAGCGTTTCGCGCTGGTGGCCTCCCGTTTCAACGAGATAATCAGCAGCCGGCTCATCAGCGGCGCCATTGACAGCCTGCTTCGGCACGGCGCCGAGGAGGAGAACATCGAGATCTATCGCGTCCCGGGATCGTTCGAGGTGCCCCTGGTGGCGCGCAAGGTGGCCGGCGGCGGCAAGTTCCACGCGGTGATCTGCCTGGGCGCGGTGATCCGAGGCGAGACGCCTCATTTCGACTTCGTGGCCGCGGGGGCCGCGCGAGGCGTGGCGCGCGTCGCCCTTGACAGCGGGGTGCCGGTGATCTTCGGCATCGTCACCGCCGACACCCTTGAGCAGGCCATCCAACGCGCAGGCGGCAAGACGGGCAACCGCGGGTCCGACGCGGCCGCCGCGGCCATCGAGACGGCCAACCTGCTTCAGGAAATGGAAAATGACTGAGGGCCGCAGGAGTCCGGGGCGGACTGAGCTGCGCGCGGGTCGGGCACGGAGAGGATCGTGAGGAAAAGAACCCAGGCCAGGGAACTCGCGCTTCAGGCGCTTTATCAGCGGGACGTTCGGGGCGAACTGCCCGAGAAGGGCCTACGGACGCCGGGCGAGATCGACGACCTTCCGCCTGACGTGCTGGCCTTCGGGCACGAGCTGATCGAGGACTGCGTCCGAAGGCTGGAAGAGATCGACCGCATGATCGAGGAGACCGCGGAGAACTGGAGTCTGGACAGGATGCCCACCATCGACCGGAACATACTGCGCCTGGCCACCTGCGAGCTGGTCTTCCGCACGGACACGCCGCCGAAGGTGGCCATCAACGAGGCCATCGAGCTGGCCAAGAAGTTCAGCACTGAGAACTCGCCCACGTACGTCAATGGCATTCTGGACCGGATCCTCAATCTCCACGCGGCCCACCGGCTCGGGACGCGTGAAGAGGAGAGCGCGGGACAGGAGACGGATGAGGCCGATCCGGGCCAGGAAGATGACCCGTTCGCGGGCCTCGCGCCCGACCCTCAGGGGCGCGTCGACCTGCACGTGCATTCGACGGCTTCCGATGGCTCGTTCGCGCCGGAAGAGATCGTGCGCATGGCGGCCCGCTGCCACCTGGCGGGCGTCGCCATTGTCGATCACGACACGATCGAGGGGCTCGCGACCGCTGCCGTGGCCGCCGAAGAGGTTGGGATTCTGCTCGTGCCGGGGGTCGAGCTGACCGCCTACGAGGACGGCGAGGGCCGGGAGGACAAGGAGTACGAGATTCACGTCCTGGGCTACTTCGTGGACCCGCAGAGCCGCTTGCTCGCCGGCGGGCTGGAGCGCTTCCGGCGGGTCCGGACGGAGCGGATCGAGAAGATCGCGCGGAAGCTCGATGCGCTCGGAGTGCCGCTTGACCCGGCCGAGGTGCTGCGTCGCGCGCCGGGCGGCTCTGTCGGGCGGCCGCACGTCGCCCAGGAGTTGGTGCGTCTGGGCCACTGCGCCACGGTGCAGGAAGCCTTTGACCTTTACCTGGCCACGGGCGGCCCAGCTTATGTGTGCAAGGAGCGGCTGACCCCGGTTCAGGCGATCGACCTGATCCACGCGGCAGGCGGATGCGCCGTGCTGGCGCACCCCGGGATCACGCCCCGTCCGGACGAGATACTGGAGCAGTTGAAATCCGTCGGGTTGGACGGCGTCGAGGTACACTGTCCGCCGCACACGCCGGAAGACGAGAAGCGTTTCATGGATGCCGCCCGGCGGCTGGACCTGGCGGTGACCGGAGGGAGCGACTTCCACGGCGAGCCGAAGCCGCGCATCCGCATGGGCCAGGAGACCGTGTCGCTGGTGGAGGTGCGTGACCTGGCGGAGCGCAGGCGGAGGCAGGTCCGGGACGCGGCAGGGCTGGGACGGGGACGATAGTCGCGGTGTCGCCGGTCGAGGATGCGCGCCGAACTGCACGGCGGCCGATCATCGGAACGACGAGAGCAGGCAAGCCTGCTCGCACAGCGGACGAGAAACACCTTATGTCGCTCGTTAATCCATTTGCCACTGCGACGGACCTGGACGTTCGCCGGCAACCCGACGAGGAGCCGAAACGGGGGCTGCTGGCGCGACTGCGCTCGGGCCTGAAGAAGACGCACGCCCGCATCTCGGGCGGGCTCCGGACCATCCTGACCATCGGGCGCAAGCTCGACGA
Organism: uncultured candidatus Brocadiaceae bacterium; assembly: GCA_964639345.1. GTDB lineage: Bacteria > Planctomycetota > Brocadiia > SM23-32 > SM23-32 > CAZHPE01. The sequence goes on from CAZXDF010000232.1 coordinate 17,468, forward strand.
CGATCTGGTGGACGAGATCGAGGAGCAGCTTTACATCGCCGACATCGGCCCGCGCACCGTGATACGCCTGTGCGACGACCTGCGCCAGGCTTACAGGGCCGGAACGATCAAGGAAGCCCAGGAGGTGATGCCCTTCCTGCGCGAGCGTATCAAACAGGACCTCCGGCAGTGGGACGTGGGCCTGAAGCTGCCGGAGGACAGCCCCGCCGTGATCCTGGTGGCGGGCGTAAACGGGTCGGGCAAGACCACCAGCATCGGCAAAATGACCCACGCCTTCGTCGAGTGCGGCAACAGGGTCCTGCTGGCAGCCTGCGACACGTTCCGCGCCGCCGCCGTGGAGCAGCTTACAATCTGGTCCAAGTGGACCAAGGCCGACATCGTCAAGAATGAAAGCGCCGACCCGGCCGCCGTGGCCTTCGATGCCGCGGACAAGGCACTGGCCGGCGGCTACGACCTGCTGATCGTCGACACCGCGGGCCGGGTCCATACGCGTCGCAACCTGATGGCCGAGCTTCAGAAGATCGTGCGCGTCCTGTCCGGCAAGATACCCGATGCGCCGCACGAGACGCTCATGGTCCTGGACGCCACCACCGGCCAGAACGGGATCAGCCAGGCCCTGAGCTTCGAGGAGGCCATAAGAATCAGCGGCATCGTGCTGGCCAAGCTGGATGGGACCGCCAAGGGTGGGATAGTCTTCGGCATGCGCGATCAGATTGACATCCCCGTAAAGCTCGTCGGCCTGGGCCAGCAGCCCGGCGACATCGCCGTGTTCGATGCCGACAGGTTCGTCGATGCGCTTTTTGAGTAGCCGGCAGCCCTGCTGCACACGCGGCAACGTGGTAATGAAATCATGGAACTGATGAACTTCGAGCAGATCAAGTCGATCTTCGGCCGCTACGTCATCCCGAACTACCCGCGCAATGAGGTCGCGTTCGTGCGCGGGGAGGGCTCCTGCGTCTGGGACAGCGAGGGGAACCGCTACGTCGACCTGATGCCCGGCTGGGGCACCACGACCGTCGGCCACTGCCATCCGCGCGTGGTCGCCGCCCTTCAGCGCCAGGCGGCCGAGCTTATCCACGTCGACAACACCTTCTACAACGTCCCGCAGGGCGAGCTGGCCCGGTTGATCAGCGAGCGCAGCTTCGGCGGGCAGTGCTTCCTGTGCAACAGCGGCACCGAGGCCGTCGAGACGGCGATAAAGCTCGCCCGCCTCCACGGCGAGCCGAGGGGCCGCTACAAGACCATCACGATGCTGGACTCATTCCACGGGCGCACCTTCGCCGCTATCTCGGCCACGGGCCAGGCGAAGTATCACAAGGGCTACCTGCCCCTGCTGCCCGGTTTCACGCACGTGCCCTTCGGCGACCTGGACGCCGTCGCCGGGGCCGCCGATGCGGAGACATGCGCCGTAATGCTCGAACCCATCCAGGGCGAGGGCGGCGTCAACATGGTCGGCCAGGGCTACATGCAGGGCCTTCGCCGCGTGTGCGACGAGAAGGGGCTCCTCCTCATCGTCGACGAGGTGCAGACTGGCATGGGGCGCACGGGGAAGTGGTTCGGATACCAGCACAGCGGCATTGAGCCGGACATCATGACGCTGGCGAAGGCCCTCGGCGGGGGCGTCGCCGTGGGGGGCATCGTGGCCCGGAAGCAGGTCGCTGAGAGCCTCAAGCCCGGCACGCACGCCTCGACCTTCGGCGGCAACCCGCTCGCCTGCGCGGCGGCCGTGGCAACGTTCCAGGCCATCGAGGAAGAGAACATGCTCGAGGCCTGCCGCCGGTCGTCGGAGTACATCTTCACCCGGCTGCGGGCGCTGGAAGAGGAGCTGTCCATAATAGAGGAAGTCCGCGGCCGGGGTATGATGATCGGCATCGAACTGGACCGGCCGGGGACGGCGGCGTTCAAGTACTGCCTGAAGAACTTCGTGCGCATCAACTGCACGCACGAGACCGTGCTTCGCATGTTGCCATCGCTCAACATTCCGCGCAACGTGCTCGATGAGGGCCTCGCCGTGGTCGAGGACGCCCTGCGGAAGGCGCAGGCCGGCGAGATATAGAGTCAGGAGTATGACAGTGGACCGACGAAACCTGGTGACGCTCTTGGACTGGGAGGCGGGGGAGATACGGGAGGTGCTGGACTTGGCCGCCCGCACGAAGGCCGAGGTGCGCCGGGGACGGTTTCAGCACATGCTCGGGGGCAGGACCCTCGCCCTGGTCTTCGAGAAGGCGTCGATGCGCACCCGGGTCTCGTTCGAGGTCGCCATGACGCAGCTCGGCGGGCGCTCGATCTACCTGAGCAAGAGCGATGTCGACCTGGGCAGGCGCGAGCCGGTCAAGGACGGCGCACGCGTGCTGTCGCGCTACGTCGACGCCATAGCCGCGCGCGTCTTCGAGCACTCAACGGTAGAGCAGCTTGCCGCCTACGCGACCGTCCCCGTCATCAACGCCCTCAGCAACCGCGCCCACCCCTGCCAGGCCTTGGCCGACATGATGACGATCGAGGAGAGGCTTGCCACCACCGATTACATCAGCGTGGCCTACATCGGCGACGCGAACAACGTGGCCTGGTCGCTGGGCATCATCTGCGGCAAGCTGGGCATCGACTACGTCCTCGCCTGCCCGGAGGCCTATCGGTTCGACGCGGACGCACTCGCGACGCTGGAGGGGATCGCGGAGGCCGGCGGGGCGTCGTTTACGCTTGCGGCCTCTCCGGCCGAGGCCGCCGAGGGCGCGCACGTTCTCTACACCGACACGTGGGTGAGCATGGGCCAGGAGAAGGAAGCCGAAGAGCGGCGGCGCGACTTCGACGGTTACCAGATCGATGCGGAACTGGTGGCGCGGGCGGATGAAGGCGCGATCATCATGCACTGCCTGCCGGCCCACCGGGGGAGCGAGATCACGGACGAGGCTATTGAGAGCCCCCAGAGCGCCGTCTTCGACCAGTCCGAAAACCGCCTCCACGCCCAGCGCGCCCTCCTCCAGCTCCTCCTGGCGGAATGAGGGTCTTGCGCAACGACCGGCGTGACCCCACGCGGCAAGGGGGAATCGCTCCACCTGTCTTCCGGCCTTCCCCAGCACAATTGCGGCCAGGGGTACGAACGTTCTCAGGTAGGTCCATCATGCCGCCCCCCGCCCGAGGTTGTTTGGTTCGGTTGGGTCCTCCGGCGAGGCTATTCCCCCGCTTCCTGCGCCACCATATCGATCCCCTCCAACGAGAGTACCACCCAGTCGCTGATGGACTTGCGGGAACCACGGTCGCCCTCGTCTCCGTCCCATAAAGCGAACGCCGCGTATGCCCAGTTGCTGTCAATCTGAACGTCTTGGTGTTCTTGCCCCGTGACGAGGGGGCGTTCCATAATGACGCGCCATGTCCCGTCCCGCCAAATCCCCAGCCCCGATACCAGACACTCTTCCTTGCGGGTCAGCGTGCCCGGCCCCCTCGCGATAAAGCTTTGGCACGCGCCGGTTGGTAGCGCCGCCTTCTCGATGAGCTCCGCCTTCCCAAGATAGCTGTAGCGGGCGTTAGACGAGGCCTGCTGCCCTGCGACCGGCGGACCCCAGAACTCGGCATCCAAGTCGGCCTTCCACTCCCAGATGTCCACCGGCGTGCCGGACCCCATCAGCAGGGTCGTGCCGGATGGCTCGCCCGAGACGGGGAAGGTCATCGCGGCAGCGTCAGGAAAACGATCCATCCCGTGAATGCGGCTCTCGGCGTCGTCCTTCCACTCCAGAAGGAAATAGATTTTCTCGCCGTTGTGAAACGCACGCACCTTGAGGCTGGGAATCAGGCTTGTTGTCCAAGGGATATGAATCACCTGAGGCGCCAGGGACACTGTGACCGAGGGCAGCTCGTCCCACACGGCATCCACCAAACCCTCGGGTTCAAGTTCGATGGACAGGTCCAGCTTGTGCACGGTAAGCGCTGCCGGCCCCTCAATCTCCGTTGGGAGTTGCCCTCCCCCACTGTAGGTCCTCGCGTAGAACACAAAGCTGCCCAGGGCGACGATGAGCACTGTGCTGGTGAGGATCACTACCCGTCGGTTCGCGTCACGCATCCCAAGTTGCTCACTCTAGCAGCGCCGTGATATCCTCGCTTATTCCCTGCGGCTCCCAAAAACTTCCCGTATAAACCTTGTCTATATAATTGCTCTGGTCCACAAGATAGAGAAGCATGGAGTGCTTAATGGTGCCGTCATCCTGCCTCTCCAACGTAATCTTGTACTCCCTGCAAAGGTTGCTCACGTTGTCGACGTCTCCCCTGAGGAAGTGCCAGTTTGAAAAGTCGACCCCGTAGAGCTCGCCGTACTTCTTCAGGGCTTCCGCGTCGTCGTTTTCCGGGTCGAACGTCACACGAAGAAAAACCACGTTGTCATTCCCGGCGCCGACCATCTGCTGGAGATCGACCAGTTTCCTAGTGCCAAGGGGACACATGTTCGGATGGACGCACCCGATATAGAAGAAGCTCAGGACCTTGACCTTGCCCTCAAGGGAATCAAGCGAAATCGTCCTGCCATCCTGGTCTGTCAACTCGAAGCCTGTAGCCTTTTCCTCAGGCGACGCCGGTGGCTGATTCCGCGTGAGCATGAACGCTAATCCAACAATTCCACAAGCGACAAGTAAAGCAACCAGTACCCAGAGTTTCTTTCCCATTTGCAAGGCCTTTCGCGATGCTAGTTCGTTGAACATGCGGACATTGCAGGCTTCGTATCCTTGCCTACTATTCCGTGCAGCCCGCCGGACGCGCCACAACATCTTTCATTGTATCACGCCGTGCCCGCGGGCGACAGGCAGCCAATGTTCCGTATTGACAAGGAGCTGCTGTCAGGATTCGGATTCGCCGCGCAGGTACCGGTCGATGGCGCGGGCGGCGTCCTTGCCGGCGCCCATGGCCTGGATGACGGTGGCGGCGCCGGTGACGATGTCGCCCCCGGCGAAGACCCCCTTCAGGCTCGTGGCCCCCGTCCCGGCCTCGGCCACTATCCCGCCCCTGCTGGTCACCTGGAGGCCCTCGGTGGTCTGCGGCACAAGCGGGTGGGGCCGGTTCCCGAAGGCCACGAGCACAAGCTCTATCGGCATCTCGAACTCGGTCCCCTCGACGGGGAAGGGCCGCCGACGCCCGTCCGCACCCGGCTCGCCGAGCTGCATCCTGATGCACCTGACCCCCCGCACCCATCCCGCCTCGTCCCCGTGAACCTCGACCAGGTTGGTGAGCCACATGATCCGCACGCCCTCCTCCCTGGCGTGCTCGAGCTCGGCGGCGCGGGCGGGGCACTCCTCTTCGCTGCGGCGGTAGATGAGCGGGACCTCCTCCGCCCCGAGCCTGAGGGCCGTCCGGCAGCAGTCCATCGCCACGTTCCCGCCGCCCAGCACCGCCACCCGGCGCTTTATCATCACGGGGGTGTCATGCTCCGGCAGGTAGGCGCGCATGAGGTTGACGCGCGTGAGGTATTCGTTGGCGCTCAGGACGCCGTTGAGGTTCTCGCCGGGGACGTTCGCCATGATCGGCAGCCCGGCGCCCGATCCGACGAAGACGGCCTCGTAGCCATCATCGAGAAGCTCCTGAACCGTCGCCGTCTTGCCGACGACAAAGTTGGTGCGGATCTCCACGCCGAGCGAGCGGACGAAGTCCACCTCGAAGGCGACGATATCCTTGGGCAGCCTGAACTGCGGAATGCCGTAGGTTAGCACGCCGCCCGGCTCGTGCAGCGCCTCGAAAATGACCGGCTCGTAACCCATGCGCGCCAGCTCGCCCGCGGCGCTCAGGCCGGCCGGCCCGCTGCCGACGATGGCCACGCGCTTTCCTCCGGGCGTCGGGGCGTCAGGCGCACGGCCCAAGCCGTGCTCGCGTTCATAGTCGGCGACGAAGCGCTCCAGGTTGCCGATGGCGACGGGTTCGGCGCGCCGGCCAAGCACGCAGGGCTCCTCGCACTGGACCTCCTGCGGGCAGACCCGCCCGCACATTGCCGGGAGGGCATTGTCCTCTTTGACCCGGGCGGCGGACTCGGCGAACTTGCCCTCGGCGATGAGCTTGATAAAGGCCGGGATATCGATCCCGACGGGGCACCCGTCCACGCATTTGGGCTTCTTGCACTGGAGGCATCGGCGCGCCTCCATCATCGCCTGTTCGGGCGAGAGGCCCAGCGGCACCTCGTCGAAGTTGTGGATGCGCCCCTCGGCCGGCTGATCGGGCATGGGCTGGCGCGGGATTTCGACGGCCTTCTCGGCCTTGCGCCCGGCCTCGAGCATGGCCTCCTGGAGTTCGGTGTGGCGCAGGTCGCAGCCGTGCGCTGTCTCGTACCGCGGCAGGGCGCGCGTTTCAGGGTCGGCGTCGTACTGCGTGAGGCGCGCGGTCAGCTCCTTGAAATCGACCTCGTGGCCGTCGAACTCGGGCCCGTCGACGCAGGCGAACCTCGTCCGCCCGCCGACGCTCACGCGGCACCCTCCGCACATGCCCGTGCCGTCGAGCATGATGGGATTGAGGCTCACGACTGTCCTGATGCCGTGCGGGCGCGTGACCTCGCTTATGGCGGCCATCATCGGCACCGGCCCTACCGCGTAGACCGCGTCGATCGGCCGCGCCTCGTCGATCAGGCCCTGAAGCAGGTCCGTTGGGAAGCCGTGATGACCCCGCGAGCCGTCGTCGGTGGCGACGAGCAGCTCATCGCAGGCGCGACGCAGCTCGTCCTGGAGCATGAGCAGGTCCGCTCGGCGCGCGCTGATAGTGGACGTGATGCGGCGCGCGACGCCTCTAAGCGCGTGCGCGATGGGCCAGACCAGCGCGATCCCAAGCCCCCCGCCAACGCACACGGCGTGTTCGCACTCCCGGAGTTCAGTGGGGCGGCCGAGTGGACCCACCAGGTCCTGAACGCTATCCCCGCATTCCATCTCCGCCAGCCGCTGCGTACTCAGCCCCACGGCCTGAAACACGATGCTGATCGAGAGCGCCTGCGGATCGGCCTCGGCGATAGTGAGCGGTATGCGCTCGCCTTCGGGCGAGACGCGCACGATGACGAACTGCCCCGGTCGGCGCTTCTGCGCAATGCGTGGCGCGCGGATTTCCAGTAGGAAGACATCCGCGGCAAGCTTTCGCTTTCGAAGGATCTCGTGCACTTCTGCCTTACCTCCGCCGGTTCGCCCGGGCTTTGTGCAGAAGACATCCTCGTCCGGGTCGGCGTACGGGGCGGGAAACGGCGTGGCGCGGCCGGAGGGCATGAGGGGCGGGACTCTACTGGCGGCCGACGCTGGAGCCCGTTTCCTCGCGGAACATCTCCAGCAGCCGAAGGGTGGTCTTGCCCGGTTTGCCGTCGCCGATGTCGCGGCTGTCGATGCGCACGACCGGGATGATTTCGGCGGCCGTGCCCGTCAGGAAGCACTCCTCGGCCACGTACAGGTCGACGCGCGTGAGCTGCTGCTCGCGCACCGGCAGGCCCGCCTTCGCGCCCAACTCCATCACCACCGCGCGGGTGATACCCTCCAGGATCCCCGCTTCCGGCGGGGGCGTGACCAGCGTGCCCCTGGAGACGATGAAGATATTGTCGCCTGTGCACTCGGCCACGTAGCCATGGCTGTTGAGCATGATCGCCTCGATAACACCGGCCTGTTGGGCCTCGATCTTGGCCAGGATGTTATTGAGGTAGTTCAGGGACTTGATCTTGGGGCTCACGACGTTGTGGTGGTTGCGCATCGTCGGAACCGTCACGACCTCCAGCCCATGCTCGTAGTAGTCCTCGGGGTAGAGCGCGATGGAGTCGGTGATGATGACTAACTGGGGATCGTGGCACTTGTGGGCGTCCAGCCCGAGCGTGCCGACCCCGCGCGTCACCACCAGCCGCACGTAGGCGTCGGTGAGATCGTTGGCCTTCAGGGTGTCATATATGGCCTGCGTGATCGCGTCCTTTGACATCGGCATGGGCAGCACGATGGCCTTGGCGGAGTTGAAAAGCCTGTCGATGTGCTCCCGGCATCGAAAGACCTCGCCGTTATAGGCGCGGATGCCTTCAAAGACGCCGTCCCCGTAGAGAACGCCGTGGTCGTAGACGGAGATTTTGGCCTCCGACTTCTCATACAGCTCGCCGTTGATGTAGACCTTCAGCGACACCGTCGGCTCCTTCCCCGCGGGAATCTATTGAGCTTGCGGTCTTGAATGCACGGGGTAGGGGCACGGCATGCCGTGCCCTATCTTTCACCATTGCCCGGACTTCGGGCACGCCATGGCGTGCCCCTACAGTTCCATTCGTAATCGGAACATCAATAATGGCACCGGACAAGGTTACCGGAAATCACCGGGGTGCGCAAGCGCCTACCTGTCGCCCTTGACGATCCGCCCGTCCACCATGCGCACCTGCCGTCCGGCGCGCGCGGCCACCTTCGCATCGTGCGTGACGATTACCAGCGTGCCGCCAGCTTGACGGTGCAGATCGAGCAGCAGATCGAGCACGGCCTCGCCGGCGTGGGAGTCCAGGTTACCGGTGGGCTCGTCGCACAGCAGCACGCGGGGCGAGTTGACGAGCGCGCGGGCGATTGCCACGCGCTGGCGCTCGCCGCCGGAAAGCTGCGCGGGCCTGTGCGCGACGCGATCAGCCAGTCCCACCATCTCGAGCAGCTCCCGGGCGCGCGACATGGCCTTCCTTCTCCCCCTCCACCATCCCAGCGCCCCCACCCCCACCAGGGACGGCAGTGCGACGTTCTCAAGAGCCGTGAAATCCGGCATCAGGTGGTAGAACTGGAACACGAACCCGAACAGCCGGTTGCGCCAGTAGGCCCGCTCGCGCCCGGTGAGCGTGGCGAGGTCCCTCGAGCCGTACATCACGCAGCCCTCGCTCGGCGTATCGAGCAGGCCCATCATGTGCAGCAGCGTGCTCTTGCCGGCCCCGCTGGGCCCCTGGATGCTCACCGCCTCACCATCCCGGATCGAGACGTCAACGTTCTCCAGCACCCGGAGCTTGCCCCGCCCCATCTCATAGTCCTTGCACAGGTTGCGGACTTCCAACATATCGCAGTCTTCACTCCTCCCCCTCATCCTCGTGCGCGGTCTCGGGCCTTAGGTGTGGGAAAAGGATCACCTCCCGGATGCCCGTGCGCCCGGTCAGGAGCATCACGAGCCGGTCGATGCCCAGCCCCAGCCCACCGGCCGGCGGCATCCCGTAGGCCAGCGCGCGCAGGAAGTCGTGATCCATCGTGCGAAGCGTCATTTCCTCCGCGTCCACGCCCGCGAGTTGCTCGCGGAACTTCTCTTCCTGGAGCTGCGGATCGTTCAGCTCCGTGAAGGCCGTGCCGATCTCCATGGTCCCGATGAACAGGTCCCACCGCTCGGCCACGCGCGGGTCGTCGCCCTTCGGCCTGGTCAGGGGGCAGAGGGCGGCCGGATAGTCGAGGATGAACGTGGGCTGCACGATCCTGTCCTCGACCGTCATCTCAAAAACAGCGTTCAGCACGACCTCCGCGGCCTTGCCCTGCGGCTCGATGCCGTGCTCTTTTGCCCGGGCGCGCACCCTGTCGGCGTCGCTCGCCGGGAAGCCGTTGGCCTCCTCGAAGGCCTCCGCGTAGCCCACCCGCCGGAAGGGCGACGCGTAGTCGATCACGTGCTCGCCGAACGGGATATTCCCG
>CAZXDF010000233.1:0-5001 GCA_964639345.1 uncultured candidatus Brocadiaceae bacterium
GGCGCTTGCGGGCAGCGGTCCGAACGGGCGCATCATCGAGCGGGACGTGCGCGGCTACATCGAGAAGCTATCGGCGACCAAGTACACGCCGGCCGCGCGCGAGGCGGCCCTTGCGGCGGGGGTGAGCATAGTGGACGTGCAGCCCTCCAGGCCCGGAGGCCGCATCACCAGGGAAGACGTGGCCCGCGCAGTTGCCGCCGCGCCCACGACACCGGCTGCGGCGGGGCCGGGCGAACGCATCGCCTTGAGCCCCATGCGCCGCACGATCGCCCTCCGCATGAGCGAGGTAAAGCGTACTGTCCCCCACTTCTACCTGGGCGGCGAGGTACTGATGCGAAATGCCCAGGAGCGCAGGGCGGAACTCAACGCCGCCGGCGGCCCGAAGATCACCCTCACCCACATGCTGGTGCGGGCCGCGGCGCTGGCGCTCAAGGCGCACCCGGGGGTGAACGCCCGGTTCGAGGGCGACGCGATCGTCATCAATCAGGCGGTCAACGTGGGCGTTGCGGTGGCGGTCGAGGACGGGCTGTTCGTGCCCGTGCTCAAGAATGCGGACGCCAGGACCCTCGCCCAGATCGCGACGGAACTGGGCGAGCTGGCCCGCCTTGCGCGCGAGGGCCGGCTCAGGCCCGATCAGTATGAAGGCGGCTCCATCACCATCAGCAACCTGGGCATGTACGGCGTGGCCTTCTTCCTGCCCATTATCAACTCCCCCGAGTCGTGCATCCTGGGGGTCGGCGGGGTGAGCGAGCAGGTCGTGGCGCAGGGCGGCGCCATGCGAATCGAGCCCGTGATGCAGGTGACCCTGAGCGCCGACCATCGCGTGATCGACGGCGCGCAGGCAGCCGAGTTTTACGCGACGTTCCGCGAGCTGCTGGAAGAGCCGGAAGAGCTGTAGAGCGAAATGACGAATGCCGAAATCCGAATGACGAAGAAACAGACCTGCCCACGGAAAACACGGAAGAGCACGGAAGTGGAGAAGACACGAAGAAAGGGGAGCAGACACGACAAACCCGCGGCTTTCACCTTCCGCGTGTGCCGTGCATTACGTGGGCAGAACGCCTTTTCGCCATTGGGATTTCGTCATTCATTCGTCATTCGGGTTTCGTCATTCATTCGTCATTCGGATTTCGGCATTCGGGATTCAGAGCACGACCTTGTTGAGGGCGTACTCGATGATGCCCTCGGCGCCGGCACGCTTGAGCTTGGGGATGAGGCCGCGCGCGATCTTCTCATCCAGCACGGTCTCGACGGCGTAGCCGGTCTCATCGGAGAGTGAGTTGACGGTGGGGTTGCGCAGGGCGGGCAGCAGGCTCAGGACCTTCTGAAGGCAGTCTGCCGGCACGTTCATTTTCAGCCCAACCATGTTCTGCGCGACCATGACACCCTGGAAGAGCGTGGCGAGGTTCTCGATCTTCGTGCGCTTCCAGTCCTCCTGCCAGGCCTCCTTGCAGGCGATCAGGACCGTGCTGCTTTGCATGACGGTATCGACGATACGCAGCCGGTTTGCCTGGAGGCTCCGGCCGGTCTCGGTCAACTCGACGATGGCGTCCACAAGGTCGGGCACCTTGGTTTCCGTTGCGCCGTGGCTGAACTCGATATCTGCCTCGATGCCGCGCTCGGCCAGGAACTTGCGCGTCACGTTGACCAGCTCGGTGCTGATGCGCTTGCCGGCCAGGTCCCCGACTTCCTGGATCTCGGACACCTCGTCCACGGCGATTACCCAGCGCACGGGAACGAGCTCCTGCTTGGCGTAGACGAGCTCTGCCACGTGGACGACATCGCTCTCGTTCTCAGCGACCCAGTCCGCGCCGGTCAGGCCGGCGTCGATGATCCCACGTTGGACGAAGCGGGACATGTCCTGCGGGCGGATGAGCCGGCAGGCAAGCTCCTCGTCGTCGATGGCCGGGTAGTAGGAACGCGTCCGCACGTCCACCCGAAAGCCGGCCTTCGCCATCATGTCGATCGTGGACTGCTGCAGGCTCCCTTTGGGAATGCCCAGGTTCAGCTTGTTCATTCTGCCTAGTCCTCACGCTACGGCGCTCAGAGGCCATCCTTTGCGCACAGGGACTTCATCAGGCACTGGCTGCACCGTGCCTTGTCGTGCCGGCAGGTGCTCTTGGCCTCATCGCTGAAAAACATCACCAGGCCGGCGTACAGCTCCGGGTCCCAGTAGCCCGCCAGCGTCTTCTGGTTGGCCCGGGTCGCGCGCTCGCTCGGGAGGAGACCCAGCCGGTAGCACATGCGCGCGGCTTCCCCGCTCAGCGGCAGCACCTCCACCTGGAGGCTCAAAAGCAGCACCTCGTCGGCCACGTCGCGCCCGACCCCGGGCAGGCTCTGCAGGAAGGTGCGCGCCTGGGTGTTCGTCAGCTCCCGCAGGAACTCCAGGGCCACCGTGTTGTGGATCTCGAAAATGCTCTGGAGCACCCCCCGGACGCTCTGGGCAGCAGGCCCCGCCCATTCGGCCCCGGACATCGTTCCGGCAACCTCGGCCAGCGGGCTCACCCGGACCTCGTTCCAGTCCACGAACACGCGCTGCAAACCCCGTAGCGCGCGGGTCGCCCGACGCACGCTCGTATGGCGCCACAGGATGCTCAAGACCGATTGGTCCAGCAGCGGCCTGACTTTGCGCCGCTTGAGCTCCCCGTACCTCGCCCTCACGCGCGCTGCCAGCTTCTTGGCCAGTTCACGGCGTTTCTTCGATGCGAGCACTTTCGGAATCGCCCTCCACGGAGCCCTCGGAAGGGTCGCCGTCGGCGTGCGTGGTCTCGACCCGGTCCCTGCTAACCTGGTCGAGAAGCCTATCTATGCGCAGGGCTTCGGTGAGTTCACTGTCCTCGACAAACTCAAGCACCGGCGTCCAGCGGAGCTTTATCCGTTTGGCAATAAGTGCCTGAATGTGGCCCCTGGCGTGGGTGAGCGCCGCAAGGGTCTTCTTCACGTCCGCCTCCTCGCCCCGCACGGTCACGTAGACCCTCGCCGAGCGATAGTCCCCGGTCACCTGCACCCGCGTGAGCGTGACGAACCCGGTCCGGGGGTCGCTGAGCTCGTGCAGGATGATGCTGCTGATCTCCCGCCTGAGAAGCTCCGCGATCTCTTTCTGCTTCCTCGTTGCCACCTATTTGCCTCTACGGATGGAGCAGTTCGATTCTGTGATCGGCAAGCTCCGCGTCGCGACACCCGCGCACCAGGCTCAGGGCCTGTTCGAGCGCCCCGCTCACGTACCGGCTGTCCGGCGAGACCTGCACCACCGCCAGCACGGCGCTCTGCCGCAGCTCCTGCGCGTCCACCTCCGCTACGCTGACGTTGAACTTGCCCCGCAGCCGATCCTTCAGGCTGCTCACGACGCGCCGCTTGTCCTTGAGGGATCGCGACTGGCGCAGAACAAGTCTGACTTCGAGGATTCCTATTACCACGGTGATGCCGGGTCAAGAACTGCGAGAGAGAACTCGCGGGCAGGGGGGGACGCCTCAGCCCCTCAGGAAAGCACCCGCTTCACTTCCATTACGGTGAAGCACTGTATGGAGTCGCCGAGTTGGATGTCGTTGTAGCCCTCCAGCCTGATGCCGCACTCGTAACCGGTCTCGACCTCCCGGTGGTCGTTCTTCTCCCGGCGCAGGGTGGCGATTGCGCCCTCGTGAACCACCACGCCATCACGCACGAGGCGCACCCGCGCGCCGCGACGGATGAGCCCGTCGCGCACGTAGCACCCGGCAATCGTGCCGACACGGCTGATCTTGAACGTCTGCCGCACCTCCGCCTCGCCGAGCTTCTCTTCCCTGAACTCCGGCTCCAGCAGGCCCTCCAGCGCGTCTCTGACCTCTTGGATCACCTCGTAAATGACCCTGTAGTAGCGCACTTCCACGCCGGTGTCTTTGGCCAGCCTTTCGGCGCGGGTCTCCGTGCCCACCCGGAAGGCCAAGATCACCGCGTCCGAGGCATCCGCCAGCAACACGTCGCTGGTGTTCACACTACCGACGCCCTCGTGCAGGACTTTGACGCTGACCTCTTCGGTCCCCACGCGCTTGAAACTGTTGACCAGCGGCTCCAGCGAGCCCTTCACATCGGCCTTGATCACCACGCGGAGTTGCTTCTCCCGGCCGGCTGCGAGGCTCTCATAGAGGTTCTCCAGGGTCACGTGGACCCGGCGCTGGAGTCTCTCCTGCTGCTCCTGATCCATGCGCTGCTGCGCGATGTCACGGGCGGTTTCCGGGTCCTCGACCACCACGAAGGTGTCCCCGGCCGCCGGCAAGCGGTCCAGACCGCTGATGGCCACCGCGCTCGATGGCCCGGCCTCGGCGAGTTCCTCGCCTTGCTCGTTGATCAGGCTGCGAATCCGCCCCCACGCAGAGCCGCACACAATCGTGTCGCCCGGCCTCAGGGTGCCGTTGCGCACTATGGCGCTGGCGACCACGCCCAGGCCCTGCACGACGCGCGCCTCGAGCACAGCCCCTGTGCCGCGCGCGGCCGGGTTGGCCTTCAGCTCGTGCAGCTCGGCCTCCAACACGATCCGCTCCAGCAGCTCCTCGATGCCCTCCCCCTTAAGGGCGCTCACCTGCATGCATCCCACCTCGCCGCCCCACTCCTCCGGGTTCAGCTCCTGGCCGGCGAGTTGCTGCATCACCCGCATGGGGTTCGCGTCGGGCTTGTCTATCTTGTTCAGGGCCACCACGATCGGCACCCCCGCCGCGCGCGCGTGGCTTATCGCCTCCTCGGTCTGGGGCATCACGCCGTCATCGGCCGCCACGACCAGCACCACGATGTCGGTGATCTGGGCGCCGTGGGCGCGCATTGCAGTGAACGCCTCGTGGCCTGGGGTATCGATGAAAGTCAACCGGTGTCCGCCGCGCTCTATCTGCCAGGCGCCGAGGTCCTGCGTTATGCCGCCGTCCTCGGTGCCTGCGACCTCGGTGTGGCGGACCCGGTCCAGGATGCTCGTCTTGCCGTGGTCGACATGGCCTAGGAGCGCGATGATCGGCTGGCGTGGCCGAAGGTCCTCCG
>CAZXDF010000234.1:0-5264 GCA_964639345.1 uncultured candidatus Brocadiaceae bacterium
CCCTGCGGGAGATTGCTCCCGAATGCTCGCTCTACGGCAAGGGCTCGCCGGGGGAGGCCCGCGCATTCGACACGCGGGCGATCGAGCTTGCCGAGATACCGGCGGTCATCGGCGAGGTGGACCTGGTGATCTGTTCCACCGGCGCGCCGGACTTCGTCCTGCGCTGCGAACCCCTCACCGGCGGCCTGGCGCGGCGCGACCGTCCCCTGCTCATCATCGACATAGCCGTGCCGCGCGACGTGGAGCCGCGGCTGGGCGAGTTGCCCGACGTGTTTCTCTACAACATCGACCACCTTGACCGCCTCGTGGCCGAGAACATCGACCGGCGCCGCCGGGAGATCCCGCGCGCCGAGGCCATCGTCGAGTGGGAAACCCGGCAGTTCGCGCGGTGGCTCGATTCCCTTCAGGTGGCGCCGACCATAAAGCTCCTCCAGCGCCGCTTTGACCTGCTGCGTGTGGAGCAGATCAAGAGATACGGAAAGAACTTCGGCCCGGCCGGGGGCGAGCAGCTCGAGAAGTTCGCCGGGGGCCTGTTGGGCAAGGTGCTTCACAGCCCCATGGCGTTCCTGCGCGAGCTGTCCGCCGACGGCTCCAGCACTGACGGCCTTGTCGCCGTGGACCTCGTGCGGCGCATCTTCGACCTGGATTCGCTGGAGCCCGAGGAATGAGGAAGATCCGCATAGGCACGCGCGGTTCGGCCCTGGCCATGTGGCAGGCGAACTTCGTGCGGGCCGCCCTGGAGCGCCTGGACCCGGCCCTGGAGGTCGGCCTGGAGGGGATTCGCACCACGGGCGACCGGGACCAGCAGGGCGCCGTGGGCGCCTCTTGGGGGCAGGGCGGCGTGGGCGCGTTCACCAGGGAGATCGAGAGGGACCAGCAGGGACCAGCAGGGCGCCGTGGGCGCCTGGGCGGCGTGGGCCTGTTCACCGGGGAGATCGAGAGGGCGCTGCTGGCCGGCTCGGTCGACCTGGCGGTGCACAGCCTCAAGGACTTGCCCACGACGTCCGCTGAGGGCCTGGCCCTGGCCGCCATAATGGCCCGGGAGGACCCGGCCGATGCGGTTATCGCCGCAGGCGGGCTGACCCTTGCGCAGCTTCCGCGCGGAGCGGAGGTGATGACGGGATCGCTGCGTCGTGGCGCGCAGCTCTTGCACCGTCGGCCCGACCTGCTCATCCGCCCCGTGCGTGGGAACGTTCCGACGCGGGTGCGGAAGTTCGATGAGTCCGATGCCGATGCCATCGTGCTGGCGCGCGCGGGCCTCGTGCGGCTGGAGTTGGCCGGGCGGATCACCGAGCGGCTCGCGCCCGCGGAGTTTCTGCCGGCGTGCGGTCAGGGGGCGCTGGCGGTGCAGGTCCGCGCCGACGACGGGCCCCAGGGCCGCGGCCCCCTGCTGGCGCTGTGCGGGCCGCTGGATGATTCCGAGTCGCGCCGGGCCACCTGCGCCGAGCGCGCCTTTCTTGCCGTCCTGGGCGGCGGGTGCCGGGTGCCCGTGGGAGCATACGCGCGGTTCGCCAGCGGCTGCGACGAGCTCACCATCGCCGGCATGGTGGCGAGCGGGGACGGCACGCGCCTGGTGAAGCGGACCGTCTCCGGCGAGGCCGGCAGTCCGGAGGGTGCGGCGGAACTTGGCCGGCGGCTTGGCGAGGCGGTAAGCGCCGCCGGCGGCGCGGCAATTCTGGAGGAGGTCATGAGGGAGTCCCCGCAGGCGACGGAGGGCAGCGAGTGAGCCAGGGACGCGTCTATCTCGTCGGGGCCGGACCGGGCGATCCAGGTCTGCTCACGCTACGCGGCCGGGAGCTTTTGTCGCGGGCCGAGGTGGTCGTGTATGACCACCTGGTCTCGCCGCGGATTCTGGACCACGCCCCGGCCGACGCCGAGCGCATATACGTGGGCAAGCGCGCCTCCGCGCATACGCTGCGTCAGGAGGAGATCAACCGGCTTCTCATCGAGCGGGCCCGCGCCGGGGCGAACGTGGCGCGTCTGAAGGGCGGGGACCCGTTCGTATTCGGGCGGGGCGGCGAGGAGGCCCTCGCCCTCGCCGAGGCGGGCATCGACTTCGAGGTCGTGCCCGGCGTGACGGCCGCCGTGGCGTGCGCCGCCTACGCCGGCATACCGGTGACGCACAGGACGCTGGCCAGCAGCCTGGGCCTCGTCACGGGCCACGAGGCGGCGGACAAGGATGATTCGGCCCTGGACTGGCAGGCCCTGGCGCGCTGGGAGGGGACGCTCGTCTTCTACATGGGCGTGGGCAACCTCGGCCCAATCTGCGGGAGGCTCCGCGCCGAAGGGCTGGACCCGCAGACGCCCGCCGCCGTCATCCGGTGGGGAACGACGCCGCGCCAGCAGGTGATTGCCGCCACGCTCGGCGCCCTGCCGGAGCGCGCGCGGGAGGCCGGCCTCGAGCCGCCCGCGCTGATCGTGATCGGCAAGGTCGTCACGCTGCGGGAGAGGCTCATGTGGCTGGAGCGGAGGCCGCTGTTCGGGCGGCGGATCATCGTGACGCGCGCCCGCCGCCAGGCCAGCGAGCTGAGCTCCCGTCTTGAGGCGCTGGGCGCTGAAGTTATCGAACTGCCCACGATCCGCATCGAGCCGCCGGACGATCCCGCGCCCCTCAGGCAGGCCGTGCGCGAGCTGGACGCGTTCCAGTGGGTCGTGTTCACGAGCGTCAACGGCGTGGACGCTCTCTTCGGCGAGCTGAGCGAAACGGGGCTGGATTCGCGCGCGTTCGGATCGTGCAAGGTCTGCGCCATCGGTCCGGCCACGGCCGCGCGCCTGTCGGACTACGGCATTCGCGCCGACGCGCAGCCCGAGCGATACACCAGCGCCGCGGTCGTGGACATGCTCGCGTCGGTGGCGGACCAGGCCGACGCGCACGTGCTCTGCCCACGGGCTGACATCGCCCCGCGCGAAATGCCCGAGGCGCTCTCCGCTCGCGGCGCGCTCGTGCGAGAGGTGACGACCTATCGGACCTGCTGCGAGAGGCTCGATCGCGAACAGGTGTCGGAGCTGTTCGAATCCGGTACAATGGATTGGATAACCTTCACGAGTTCTTCGACCGTCAGGAGTTTCTTCTCGGCCGTCGATGCGGACCTGATCCTCCGTTCTCCCGCGCGGATGGCCAGCATCGGGCCGGCCACCTCGCAGGCCCTTCGCGGGCTCGGCTTTCCGCCCGATCTCGAGGCCGACGAACACACCGTCGCGGGCCTGGTGGAGGCCATAGTGAAACAAGAAGAATCCAATGGGGCGTCCCCATGATAGGCATATCGAAGCTGTATTGCGGCACGGTCGAGCCCTCGGACGTGCTGCGCTACGGGGCGGCGGCCAGGAAGCTGCCCAGCCACCTGCTTCAGTTCTCGGCCGATAAGAAGCCCGTGGTCGTGTGGAACTGCACGCGGCGGTGCAACCTGCGGTGCATTCACTGCTACTCGAAGTCGGCAGACCGGTGCTACGCGGGCGAAATGACCACGGACCAGGGCCTGGCGTTCCTGGAAGACCTGGCCGAATTCGGCGCACCGGTGGTCCTTTTCTCCGGCGGCGAGCCGCTGCTTCGCCCCGACCTCCTTCAGCTTGTCCGCAGGGCCGTTGCGCTTGGCATGAGGGCGGTGATCTCCACCAACGGCACGCTGATCGACGAGGCGGCCGCCGAACGCCTCAGGGAGATCGGCCTGAGCTACGTGGGCGTTTCGCTCGACGGCATGCGCCGGGTCAACGACAGGTTCCGGGGGATCGAGGGCGCCTTCGAGATGGCGATGGCCGGCATACGCAACTGCATGAGGACCGGCTTGAAGGTGGGGCTGCGCTTCACGATCAGCAAGCACAACGTCTCGGAAGTCCCCGACATCTTCTCCCTCGTTCGGGACAAAGGCATCCCGAGGATATGCTTCTATCACCTCGTCTACGCCGGCCGCGGCGCGGCGTTGATGGGCGCGGACCTGGACTACGAGGCCACCCGGCGGGTGGTGGACCTGATCATCGACCGCACGGCCCGGCTTCACGCCGAGGGCCTTGAGACCGAGGTCCTGACCGTCGACAACCACGCGGACGGCCCGTATCTGTACCTGCGGATGCTGCGCGAGGGAAACCCCCGGGCCGGCGACGTGCTCGCGCTCCTGCGGATGAACCGGGGGAACTCCTCGGGCCACGGGATCGGGTGCGTGAGCTGGGACGGCTCGGTCCACCCGGACCAGTTCTGGCGCCACGTGTCGCTGGGCAATGTGACGGAGCGGAAGTTCTCAGAGATATGGACCGACACGTCCCACCCGCTGCTGGCCAGGCTCAAGGACAAGCGGCCCTACCTGGTGGGGCGCTGCCGCACGTGCCGATTCCTCGACGTGTGCGGCGGCAACTTCCGCGTGCGTGCAGAGGCGGCCACGGGCGACCTGTGGGCCCCCGATCCGGCCTGCTACCTCACGGACGACGAGATCGCCGCGGAGCCGGAGCAGGCGGAGTGCGTCGGGAGCGAACCACTCGCAGCCGGACTCGACGAGGAGCACCGAGATGGGGCATCCTGAGCAGAAATCCAACACCCTGCGGCTGATAGCCTGGGAGGTGACACGCTTCTGCCTTCTGAACTGCAAGCACTGCCGCGGCGCCGCCCGGTCGACCGCTTATGAGGGCGAGCTTTCGACGGACGAGTGCTACAGATTGCTGGATAACATCGCCTCGTTCGCCAAGCCGATCATCATCCTCACCGGCGGGGAGCCGATGCTTCGGCCCGACGTCTACGAGATCGCCTCCTACGCGCGCAGGCTGGAGCTGCCCGTCGTGATGGCGCCCTGCGGGGTGCTGCTAAGCGACGAGACGGTCGGCAAGATCCTCGAGTGCGGCATCCACCGCATCTCCGTCTCGCTCGACGGCGCCTCGGCGGCGACGCACGATGCCTTCCGAGGGGTCAGCGGGGCTTTTGAGGGGTGCCTGAAGGGCCTGGAGGCGGCCAGACGGGCGGGGCTGGACTTTCAGATCAACACCACGGTGAGCCGGCACAACGCGAGCGAACTGCCCGCCATCCTCGAGCTGGCGGCAAGGCTCGGCGCCTCGGTCTTCAATCCCTTCCTCCTCGTGCCGACCGGCAGGGGCAAGGAGATCGCCGACCTGGAGATTTCGCCCCAGCAGTACGAGGAGACCCTGAACTGGCTGGCCTCCGAGCAGGGCCGAACGGACATACGGATACGGGTGACCTGCGCGCCGCACTACCAGCGCGTCCTGCGTCAGAAGGGCCTCGCCGGCGGGCCCGGCCGCCCAGTCGCGGGCGGGTGCATGGGTGG
>CAZXDF010000235.1:0-2522 GCA_964639345.1 uncultured candidatus Brocadiaceae bacterium
AGCGGAGGAAACGCCGGTGGCCATCCCCGTAGGCACACCGGCCGCCACCGGAACGCCTCCCACAGTCACGCCGACACCGGAGCCGAGCTTCCGTGCCGCCACCGCCAGGCGCATCGTCGTGATCCCAACCAAGGCGTCCCGCAGCCACAAACGCGGAGTTGTCGAGAGTGCCACGACTGAACAGGGCCCGGGCAAGGGTCGTCTCAAACTCCTGAACGAGGATGGCTCCGTGACTGACCTGGAACTTGCGGAAGGAACCGAAGGCCTGGAGGACGGCAGCGATGTCATCCTCATCGCCCGCGGCAAAGGAGGGCGGTCCGCGACGGACGACACAGAGATCGAAATCCGCGGTCTCCAGAAGTCGGAGAAGATCACCGGGCGGCTTGAAAGCATCAAGGCGAAGCTTGGGGAACGTGACGTAACGAGAATCGCCAAGCTGGATGAACTCGCCGAGAAACGCAAAGCCCGCGAGGAGTCTAGGCTGGAGCGGACTGTCAGCAACGCGCCGCAAGAGGCGCGGCAGAAGGCGGAGAAAGCGCTACGCAAGGCGAAGGGCGAGGAGGAGGAAGAGGGCAGCGGTGTGGGCTCGCAGGGCAGAGGCCAAGGAAATGGAGGGCCGCAAAGCTCCGCCGGGCCAGGAGGCCGACGGCTCTTCGGCCGACAAAGGCCCACCCGTCGATAAAGGCAAGAAGCCCGCCGAAGAGGAAGAGGAAAAGCAGAAGAAGAATGACTCCGGAGGGAACGACAACAGCAACTCCGGAGGAGGGAACTCGGGTGGTAAGGGCAAAGGTAATCAGTAGCGAACCCAGTATATCCACAGACCATGTATTGAGGAGAAAACCATGGCAACAATCGATGAGAGATACCACCAGCTACATCAGAAGTCGCTTGCGCTGTTCGAGAAGGCCCGCGACCTCTTCCCGGACGGCGTAACCCACGACACGCGCTACGTGACTCCCTTTCCAATCTACGCCACCCACGGCGTGGGACCGCGGAAGTGGGACGTGGACGGCAACGAGTACGTGGACTACGTAATGGGACACGGCTCTCTTCTGCTGGGCCACTCCCAGCCCGCCGTCACTGCCGCCGTTGCAGACCAGGTGATGAGAGGTACCCACCTGGGCGCTTCCCACGAGCTGGAGATCCGCTGGGCGGAGTTGGTCACGCAATTGATACCGGGTGCGGAAAAGGTACGCTTTACCAGCTCCGGCACGGAGGCCACTCTAATGGCCCTGCGCCTTGCTCGCGCCTATACGGGCAAGGACAAGGTCATCAAGTTCAACGACCACTTTCACGGATGGCACGACTATGTGCTCGCGGGGTCTGGCCGGTCGGCGGCAGGCGTTCCCACCGCCATCTGGAGCACAATGATTGTCCTTGAGCCAAACGACATTGGCCTGGTTGAGCAGACACTGGCGCAGGACCCCGATGTCGCCGCTGTCATCCTGGAGCCTACGGGCGCTCATATGGGTGTGTCGCCGGTGTATCCCTCGTTCCTTGGCGAGCTACGAGAGACCACGCGCAGGCATGGGGTGATCCTGATCTTCGACGAGGTGGTAACCGGCTTCCGAACGTCCCCCGGAGGCGCCCAGGCCCGCTACGGCGTCACACCGGACCTAACGTCGCTGGCCAAGATTCTGGGTGGCGGGCTTCCCGGCGGCGGCGTGGGCGGCAAAGCCGAGATATTGGACATGATCCAGCACAGGGGTGATCCCGAATGGGACGCCGGCAACCGTATTTCGCATCCCGGCACCTTCAACGCCAACCCCCTGTCCGCCGTGGCAGGGTCAACGGCGCTGGAGGTGGTCGCCACCACCAACGCCAACGTCGAGGCGGACGCTGCGGCGCTGAGGCTCAAAGACGGTCTGACCCAGCTCCTGACGCGAATGGAAATCCCCGGATGCGCCAACGGCGTAGCGTCGCTGGTACATATCACTCTGGGCGTTCCCCACGAATGCGATGGCGGCATATGCCTGCTCAGTCACGAACAGATCCGTGGCGCAATGCCCCCGGTGCGGGTGTCCGCGTTGAAGCGGAGCCTCCTGAATGCCGGCGTTGACCCCATGGGTGGCCGTACCTACATTGTCTCGGCCACGCACAAGGAGCAAGACGTGGATTTCACCATAGGAGCCTTCGAAGAAGCTCTCAGCGCCATGCGAGCCGAAGGGATTATCTAACGGGCGTTTTCAAGTGGTCCCTAGTAGATCATTCTGAGCCCTTCGGCAGGCTCAGGATAAACCCCGCGAAGAATCATGCGTGCCGTAGGATGCCTGACTCACTGGCAGAGCGCATCCCGCAAGCCTACAAGATTCTTCGGTCGTCCCGATGCGTCGGGACTTCCTCAAGAATGACATTTGGAAACACGCTCTAACAACTGCGGAAAAATGGGAGTGTGATCCCGACGAGTCGGGATCGCCGGGAGTCTGAGAGCCTGTCCTTGAGCGAAGCGAAGGAGTGTTCCTCAGAAGCATTTCGTGGGCGGGTGGATGGGACGAAGACGCCGCGCCCTCACAAAGTATTGA
>CAZXDF010000236.1:0-6779 GCA_964639345.1 uncultured candidatus Brocadiaceae bacterium
GGAGTCGCCCCTCAAGACCTGTGCGCTCGTAAGCGGCCTCATGTTCAATGGATCGAACAGATCGAAAACCGTGGTCGAAACGCACTGGAAGAAGTTCAACCGCACGTCCGTGCGCCGCAGCTCCCACTCCTCCCGGTCCGCCGGCCTGGCCGCGACCAGTCCGGGCGCCGCCACCAGTGTCAGCACCCCGCGGGGGGGAGAGAGAACGAACCCCATCACCACGACGTCGGCCAGCTTGAAGCCGTAGATCTCGAACAGCCCCTGCACGTCCGTGCGCACGTAGGCGAGGCCCTGAACTCCCATCATCGTCTTCGCCTTCGACAGCTCCGCTACGGCCACCGCGTCCGGCACGGGCTGCTGGGGGATGTAGGCCGAAAGGGTCTGCTCGATGGCCCGGCCGAAAATGCTTCCCAGCCTCTCGGTCCTGACATTGGCCGCGTTCATCTGCTGTGGCGTCGGCAGGATCGGCGTGTCGGCGGTCTGCTTCACGATCAGCGCGCACAGGATCGCCTGCGCGCGCACGTTCTCCAGGGCCGGCTCGAGCATGGCGTAGGTGTCCAGAGGCGTATTGACGCCCCCCCTGTTGTCGCCCGTAGTTGCCAGCGTGATGGCGGGGCGCTGGGACATGCCCAGAACTTCCGCGTCAAAAGCCATCTTGTCCGGCAACAACGCCCGCCACTTTCGCCCGTGCAACGGCACGATACCGCTCTGGAATTTCAGCCCCTGCGCCGGGCCTCCGGCGCCCGTCACCTCATCGGCCCACTCCAGCAAGAGCGAACTGTAATCGCTGAATATCCTCTGGATATCCGTCTCGCCTGTTTCACCGAGCTGGTCGTAGAAATGGCCCTTGTAGAAGCCCGCCATAGTCCGCTGGCGGCTGGAAAGGTCCAGGCCGATGAAGAAGAACGGCTCCCCACGGCTCGTCTCCTCCTCGGGGAGCCCGCGGGCCTTGAGTTCCTCCGCGCGGCGGGGGAACACGTATTTGAAGGCGTAGTGCCGGGCGCCGGCCAGGGCCTGGAAGTGCCCGGGAGTGGCCAGGAGCTTGACCGTGCGTCGCGGCGGGTGCTTCAGAAGGAAAGCGCCGATCTCAAGCTGGGCCGCTATGCCGCAGGCGCTCTCGGCCCCTGGCGCCAGGGCCGGCACCACGGAGGCGGAGTCGTAATAGGCGTGCAGGACCAGGGCTTCTTCGCCCAACTCGGGGTCGGTGCCGGGGAGTTCCCCGCTCACCATGTTCGCCGTGACCTCTTCCCAGATCATGTCGGCTACCACGGTGGCTCGGGCCTCCGGAAGGCCCAACCGGCCGAGATCTGCGATCACGTCCAACGGGTCCCCCTCGCCGGCAGCCGCCCCAATCGGGGGGCCGCCGAGCACGGCCTCGGCGAGGGTTGCAAAGTGTTTGCGCTCCAGGTAGTAGCGCGGCACTGGGACCGGAATGGTGAGGTATTTCTGCTCGGCATCGCTGCGGAAGGCGTAGCGGGGTTCCAGGAATATGATGGCCCGCGCGCCGAGCTTCGCCGCGTCCAGCCAGCGCGTGGCCGTGTTGAAGTTCATCAGGACTATGCTGCCGTCCACGTTCTTTCCGTTGAACTCGTTCAACTCCCCGTCGCCGGCCCAGATCAGCGGCCCCGTCACGCCAGACTCCGTCGTCTTGGACGTGCGCACGCCGTTGGGCCAGACGCACTTGAGCGGAATGACCGCCTCCCCCACGCGGAGCTCCGCGCCCTTGTCGACCGGCACTATTATCTGAAATGGTTCGAGCTTGATGTTGGCCAGGCCGAGTTCGCGGTACTGCTCGAAAATGTACTGCTCTGCCTCCGTGCAGCCCTCGTAGCCCGTCACGCGGGAGGGGATCGAGGCCAGCCGCTCGATGTGCCTGGCCGGGTCTATCGCCGCCAGGTCCCGGGCGAGATCCGGGTCCACGGCGCCGCTGACCTGCGCCAGAACCGCCGCGCAGACCCAAGCGAGGAGGGCGCCGCTGAGGAGATTCCCCGTCCGAACCGATGATTTCATTGTCGTTTCTTTCTCGGAATGAAAGCCAAGCTCCGCCAATTATCATGCCCCTGGGGCCGCTTGTCAAAAGGAAGCCCCTCTTTGGGGCCGGAGCACCATGGCCGCCGCGCGTGCGCGGGCTGGCAAGCGGCGCAGGTAGAGCTTATAATGGACACTACTTCGGCCTCGGGGGACACCGTGACGAGCGACATCCCCCGGGCTACTTCCAGGGCGAAAACGATGGCGGAATCGAAAGCAACGAGCCCGGGCACTGAGCGCGCCGTGTTGATTCAGGCCTACGACGCGACGCGGCGCGAGCAGAGCGTCGCTTCGCTTCACGAACTGCGCAACCTGGTCCTCGCCGCCGGCGCCGAGGTGGCGGGCGAACTCACCCAGGCCCGCGCGGGGCGACGCGGCCGCCGTCGCATCCCCGCTTCCGGCTCCTACCTTGGCCGCGGCAAGATGAGAGAGCTCAGCGGCTTCGTCAAGCGAGTGGAGGCGGACCTGGTCGTCTGCGACGACGACCTCACGCCCGCCCAGGGGCGCAGCCTGGAGACGGCGCTCGGAGGGCCGGACAGTGTGGATCTTCCACGGGTCATCGACCGGAGCGAGTTGATCATGGACATCTTCGCGCGCCGGGCCCGCACCCGTCAGGCCAAGCTCCAGGTGGAGCTGGCCCAGTTGGAGTACTCCCTCCCGCGCCTGAAGAGGCTGTGGACCCACCTGGACCGCGTGGCCGGCGGCACCGTGGGCGGCAAGGCCGGCATAGGCGTGCGCGGCCCCGGCGAGCGCCAGCTCGAGGTCGACAGGCGCCTCGTGCAAAAGCGCATCAGCGAACTGAAAAGGGGCCTGGCGACGATCGAGGGGCGCAGCCATCGCGAGGCTCTGCACAGGGGCGAGAGGTTCACCACCGTGGCCCTCGTTGGCTACACCAACGCCGGCAAGAGCACTCTGATGAACGCCCTGACCGGGGCCGGCGTGCCGGTCGGTGACCGGCTGTTTGAGACGTTGGATACGCGCACGCGCGAATGGACCCTGAGCGAGGAGGCGGGCGCGCGAACGACCGTGATGCTCAGCGACACGGTGGGCTTCATTCGCAAGCTGCCGCACCACCTGGTGACCTCGTTCCACGCCACGCTTGAGGAGGCCCGCGAGGCCGACCTGCTTCTTCACGTGGCAGACGCCTCGAGCGCGGTGGCCCAGGCCCAGATCCAGGCGGCCGGCGATGTGCTCGGCGAGATCGGCTGCGCCGGCAGGCCGACGCTCCTGGTGCTGAACAAACTCGACGCCGTGAATGGCTGCCCCGACGCGGAGCTGCGCCTGCCCATGCTGCGCGGGCTGGCCGAGCACAGCGTCGCCATCAGCGCCGCCACGGGCGAGGGGATGGGTGATCTGGCCCGCGAGGTGGCGCGGCTGCTGGAACGCGCCCAGGTGGAAATCACCATCGAGGCCGACATAGAGAACGGCAAGCTGGTCGCGATGCTCTACGAAAGGGGCGCGGTCCTGGAGCGCACCTATGAGGACAACAGGGTCCGCCTGAGGGTGCGAGTGCCGCTCGCGCTGCGCCGCGTCATCGGGGCGATGGGCGGGCGTGAGCCGACCTCCCTCTCCTCCTCGCCCCCCTGACCGCATTCGAGCGCGCCGAGGAAACGATGACACCGAGGGCCGATACTGGCGCAAGGACGATGGCCGGGACGACTGCAATGCCCCGCACGAGTCGCACAGTGCTGCTGGCTGCAATCGCGGCCGTTGTGGCGGTCGCGGCTGTTCTCTTGAGCGCGTGCAACTCGCGCACCGCCCGCCGCCCACTACAGATCGAAGAGGTTCCGGGCCTTCCGGAGCGGTACCGCGCGGGCATCGACACAATGGGCACCGAGGGCACGCTGTTGGTGCTCGCGCCCGATCTCGACGCGGCCCGCCCCATGCTGGAGGCGGCGGTTGAGCCCGTGCGCCGGGTCGCGGTGGCCATGAGCACCTACCGGTCCGACAGCGAGATCAGCCGCCTGAACCGCGAGGGCGCCGGGGGGCCGGTCCAGCTCTCGCCCGACACGATGCGCGTGCTGCGCGAGGCCGCGCGCTTCAGCACCTTGAGCGGCGGGGCCTTCGACGTGACCTACGCGCCGTTGCGCGCGCTGTGGCGGAAGGCCGACGAAGAGCAGAAGCTGCCCTCGCAGCCGGAGGTCGCCGAGGTGCTGGCCGCCGTGGGCTCGGACAAGCTCATCCTGACCGATGGTGCGGCAAGCTTCGCCCACCCCGGTATGGAGGCCGACCTGGGCGGCATCGCCAAGGGCTACGCCATCGACCTGGCCGTGGAAGGCATGATCGCGGCGGGGGCGAGTAGCGGGATGGTGGACATCGGCGGTGACATCCGCGTCCTCGGGCTGCGCGAAGCCGGGGAGAAATGGAAAATCAGGATCAGGGACCCTCGCCCCGGCGAGCATGAGCCCATGTTCCTGCGCCTTGCCGATGCGGCCGTGGCGACCAGCGGGGATTATGAACGCTACGACGAGATCGAGGGGCAGCGTCTGAGCCACATCAAGGACCCCCGCACCGGCTGGCCGGTCGCCGACGTGCCCAGCGTCACAGTGGTGGCTCCCGACGCCACGAGCGCGGACGCGCTGGCGACGGCCATCAACGTCCTGGGGCCTGAGGAGGGCCTGAAGCTCATCGACTCGCTGCCGGGCGTGGAGTGCATGATCATGGCCAGAAAGCAGGGCGGTGACAGCGATGCGGTTCACGCCTACTACTCGGCCGGCTTCCGCGATCTCATGGAGGGAGCCACCCCTTGAAGCGGGCCGACCCGGTCGTAGGATGCAAGGCGAAGAGCGCCGTAGGGCGCGCGCGCCCGCCCCGCCCGCAAAGAGGGGGCTTCACCCCTGTGCACGAACCGGCAGGACTCTCTGCAAGGGGATGGTGAGGATTGCGGCTGAACTTTCCCAAGAAGGCCCGCCTGAGGCGGGCGGCGGAGTTTCGCGACGTATACAGCAGCGGGAAGCGACTGAGCATTTTCCCGCTGCGCTTGCGGGCCCTGGAGCGGCCCGGCGCCCCGCGCAGCCGCCTGGGGATGGCCATAGGCCGAAAGGTCGGTCGGGCGGTGCTGCGGAATCGGTGGAAGCGGGCGATCCGCGAGGCCTTCCGCCTGCACTTGGCCGCCCTGCCGACGGCGTGGGACCTGGTCGTGACGGTGGCCCGGGAGGCGCGCCCGCAGGACGTGGAACGGGTGGAGGAGGCGTTCCTTGCGGCCGCAGAAGCGCTGGCCCGAGAGGGCGCTGCAAGCGCTCCTGGTGGCACAGGCAACGACTCCGGGAGCAGGGGCGCGATGAAGGATGTCTCTACCACGAAAGGCGGTTGCACCGCCGCTCCTGGTGGGGGCATGCCGGACGGACAGGCCACGCATGGAGGGCCTTCGGAAGGGGATCAGGCGTGAATTTGACGCGCGGCGTGTGGAAGGGCGCAGGCTCGTGCGTGCGCGCAGCGGGCGAGGTGCTCGGCTGGGCGGCCGTAGCCCTGGTCAGGGCCTATCAGGTCTGCATTTCACCCTTGCTGCCGCGAGCGTGCCGGTTCGAGCCCAGTTGCAGCCAGTACATGATCGAAGCGCTACGCAAGAAGGGCCCGATCGTGGGGCTGGCGAAGGGGCTTTGGAGGCTCTTCAGGTGCAACCCGTTCTTCCGGGGCGGCTACGACCCGGTCGAGAAGCCCTGACGGGGCCACGCGCTCTCGCCAGGGTCACTGCGACGCCAGTTCCCGCCGCTCGTCCCGCAAAGTCGCCTGCGCTTTGCCGATATAGAAGAGCACGTCTTCCTGCTCTTCGAGGATCTTCTTGCACAGGTCGCGCAGGGCCTCGCGGGCCTCGCGTTTCTTGTCGCCGTCGAGGGCTTCCTTCGGCACCAGCTGGGCATACTCACGCTGGTCGAGGCAGTGCTGCAACTCGCCCCTGAGCGCCTCGTGGGACGTGCGCGCCACTTGCAGGGCCTCAGCGGCTGCCTCACCGCCTATGCGGCCGAGGGCCTGTGCGGCGGCCTGGCGTACGTATTTCCCGTGTGCCGGCACGGGCGCGTCTGTGCCGCCGAGCGCCACGGTGTGCACTGTGGCGCGGTCAGCGTCGATGCGAAGGGGGCCGTCCGGGCCCTCGAACACGATCTCCGCCGGAGGGTCGCCCCTGGCGGGCCTGGCCTGGCTGGCGGGCACGGTGGCCGTAAGCATTTCGATCAGGCTTGGCCTGGCCTCAGCCACCCCGAGCTCGCCCAGCGTCGTTATGGCCGCCCATCGCGTAATGTCGCCGGCGTCCGGATCATCAAGCGCCTTTCTCAAGTCCGACACCACGAAATCGCCCGAAGAGGTAAGCGCCTCCTGGGCGCGCACGCGCAGCGCGGTGAGTTCCCGCTGCCTGGCCACGTCAACGTCTTCCGTTCCGTCACCTTTGCCGGCGTGTTCGCGATCGGTCCTGGCGAGTTGCAGCAGCAGGAAGTCCACGCCCTTCCTGTCTCGCAGGCGACAGAGGCTGATGGCGCTGGCAATCTGGACGCGGATGTCGGCCTTGTCCTCGTCCCAGGTCAGTATGTCCCTCAGGCTCTCGCCGATTGTCTCCCGGAGGCCGGAATCCTCGGCAACGCGGGCGGAGACGGCGGCCCGGCCGAGTGTGTCGGCCGCTGCCGTGCGGGAGGCCAGGTCGTGGTCCTTCTTCTTCTCGTCGCCCATTCTAAGGACCTGGTCGTGGAGGATCGTAATGAGTGCGTCTGCACTCGGTCGGTCGGCAGTCCGACCCAGTGCCCCGATGAATAGCCGACTGT
>CAZXDF010000237.1:0-3131 GCA_964639345.1 uncultured candidatus Brocadiaceae bacterium
TGCCCCCTGAATCCTGCAGCGCTGAGTCCTGAACGGAACGGAGATAAACGGCTTCGTGCCCACGGAATACACGGAATGACACGGAAGACGACAGAACCCTCTGTGTCTTGTTTCCGTGCGTTTCCGTGACTTCCGTGGTCAAATGCCTTTGCCGTTCTTGATGTGCCGTTCTCCGCGCTCTCGGCGGTAAGTTCGTGTGTTGGAGCGTCTCATTCCCCAGACTGCGGCTCCGGGTCCTGGGGCTCCGGGGGCTGCTCCGTGGTGAACTGGCCGAAGGCGCGGTAGCGCTGGTATCGTTCCTCGACGAGCCGATCGAGCGGGACCGTGGCGAGTTCCGCGAGGGTGCGGACGAGGTAGCCCTTCAGGGCCCGGGCGGTGGCGGCTGGGTCGCGGTGGGCGCCGCCGGGGGGTTCGGTGATGATCTCGTCGATGATGCGGAACCCGAGCATGTCCTGCGCGGTGAGCTTCATGGCCTCGGCGGCGCTCTCGGCCAGCTCGCCGTCGCGCCACAGGATGGCGGCGCAGCCCTCGGGGGTGATGACGCTGAAGTACCCGTTCTCCATCATCGCGAACCGGTCGCCCACGCCCATGCCCAGCGCCCCGCCGCTGCCTGCCTCGCTGATGATGACAACGACGATGGGCGTGCGCAGGCCGGACATGCGCCAGATGTTCTCGGCGATCGCCATTGCCTGGCCGCGTTCTTCGGCTTCCAGGGCCGGGGCCGCGCCCGGCGTGTCGATCATGCACACGACCGGGATGGCGAACTTCTCCGCCATCTGCATCTTCGCAAGGGCCTTGCGATAGCCTTCCGGGTTGGGCATGCCGAAGTTGTGCTCCATCCGTTCCTTCGTGTCCCGGCCTTTGTGTTGCGCGACGATCATCAGCCCGCGGCCGTCCAGGCGCGCCAGGCCGGTGACAGTGGTCTTGTCGTCTCCGAAGCGGCGGTCGCCGTGCAGCTCCACGAAATCACCGAAGATCATGTCCAGGTAATCCCGCGACTGGGGCCTGCGGGGATGGCGCGCGAGCTTCACCCTCTGGTAGGGCGTGAGGTTCGCGACGAGGTCCGCAAGCGCTTGTTCGCGCTGTGCCTCGAGTTCCTTGATCTCATCGACGGCGTTCTCTCCCCCATCTTCCGCCTGCTGCGTGAGCTGCTCGATCCTTTCGTCCAGCTCCAGGACGGGCTTCTCGAAGTCATATGCAAACCGTGCTTGCTTGGGTTTCTTGGCCATGATAGGATCGGGTTTCCCGGGAAGGGTGAGACGACGCCGGTAGGAGCGGCAACCAGGCGTGCGCGCGTACCAGTGCCGTACATTTTAGCCCGCGAGGCGGCCGGATTCAAGGCCTGACCGGCCGGATCACGTGGGTATCTCTGCGCAAGGCAAGGGCCAATGGAGTCTGACGCTCAGGACCGCACGTTCATGCAAAGGGCCCTGGGACTGGCTGCCCGGGGAAAGGGCCGGGTGGAGCCCAACCCCATGGTGGGCGCCGTGCTCGTGCGTGGCGGGCGCGTCATCGGGGAGGGGTATCACGAGCGCTTCGGCGGTCCGCACGCGGAGGTTGCGGCCCTGGATGATGCGCGCTCGCGCGGTGATCAGGCCAAAGGGGCCACGCTTTACTGCACGCTGGAACCCTGTTCCCACCACGGTAAGACCCCGCCGTGCGCCCCGGCCGTGGTCGATGCGGGCATCGGCCGCGCGGTGCTGGCAACGCTCGACCCCGAGTGGGCCGCACAGGCTGCGGAGGGCGCGCCATGTGGCGTGGGCGCCCCGCGCGGCGTGGACGCCCTGCGCCGGGCGGGCATCCGCACGGACGTGGGCCTGCTGGCCGATGAGGCGGTCGTGCTCAATGCCGCCTTCTTCAAGCGCAGCCGAACGGGCCTTCCGCTGGTGATCGCCAAGTGGGCCATGAGCGCCGACGGCAAGATCGCCACCCGCACGGGGGCCAGCCGCTGGATAAGCTGCGCCGAGTCCCGCCACCTCGTCCACGAGGTGCGCGGCCGGATGGACGCCGTCGTGGTGGGGGTGGGCACCGCCGAGCTGGACGATCCGCTGCTGACCTGCCGCGAGGCCGAAAAGCTCCGAACGGCGACCCGGGTCGTGCTCTGCGGGTCGCGGGCGCCGGGGCCGGAGTCGAAGCTGGTCCAGACCTGTGGCGAGGGGCCGGTGCTGCTCGCCCACGTGGCCGACTGTCCGCCGCCGGGTCTGGAGGCGCTGGCGGGCGCGCGCGCGCCGGGGCCCGGCTGCGGGTTGCTGCCGCTGCCGGCGGCCGAGGGACGGGCCGGCCACGTCTGCCCGCGGGCGTTGCTGCGGGCGCTGGCCGGGCGCGGCGCCTCGAACGTGCTCGTGGAAGGCGGCAGGGAGGTGCTGGGCAGCTTCTTCGACAACGGGCTGGTGGACAGGGTCATGGCCTTCATCGCGCCCATCGTGTTGGGGGGCTCGGAGGCCGTCACGGCCGTCGGCGGCACGGGAGCAGAGACCGTCGCGCTGGCCACGGGCTTTCTGGGCGAGGTGCACGCTGGCGACCGGCATGCCGACGGGGACCAGACGGCGCACACTTGCGTTCGTCAGGTCGGGCGCGACGTGCTGATCGAGGGCTGGACGAGCGACCCCCTGCAATGGGGCCCTTCAGGGCCGCGAGAAGGACGGGAGAGTCCTGAGTGCTGAGAGCCAACGAAGGTCGAAGAGTCCAAGGGTCAAAGAGTCAAAGAGTCAAAGAGTCGCTCTGTTGAAAACCCGCTCTCGTCTCCTCTCTGTTTGGGTAGGCCGGGCGTCTCGCCCGGCCGCACGGCGCTTCTGACACCCCCGGCTCTGTCGCCGGGGGGGCTACCCGGATGGAGCCTTTCAACAGAGCAAGGCCCTAACAGGAAGGGATTCAGCCGCGGCGGTCATTCTGTCGGATGTTCTTAGTTTGCCAAAGCTTAAGAAGGCGTTCTGGTCCACGGAATACACGGTCCGTTCTCCGTAGCAGAGCTACTGCGAAGGATGAAAATGACAGCGAAGACGGCGAGAGCCGGGTCTGAAGTTCTTGCTCTTCCGTGCGTTTCCGTGTCTTCCGTGGGCATGTAGTTGGCTTTCCTGGTAGTCCTTCTCTTGGGAGGAGGAGCTGAACGATCCTGATGAGAATCTACGAGG
>CAZXDF010000238.1:0-5438 GCA_964639345.1 uncultured candidatus Brocadiaceae bacterium
ACCGTATCGGCCTCAAACAGGCCGCGTTGATTGGGGCGTTTGCCAAGCACAGGCATCCTCCGTTGGGGTCACAATTCCCAAGCGGATTCTATCATACACGAAAAGGACTTTCCGGCCAGATTTCTAGACTCTGTCTGAGAAACCCGATCGTGCTTCGACCGGCAGCGCCGGCTTCGATCGGCTGCGACCGGCGCGTTTCATTGTCGCCCTGTATCGGCGTATCTAAGGATATGCCTGCTGCGGGCTCCGCGAACCGCTTGGTCTCGCTCGCTCTCGGGCCGACGCCGGACTTCTCAGACAGAACCTAACGCGCGGGCAGTCCTGCGGGGTCCTATTGCAGCGCCAGGCCGGCAGCCAGCGCGGCGAGGTTCAGTCCCACGTGGCCTGCAATGGCGGCCTCCAGTAGGCCGCGACGCGCCAACATACAGAACACAATTCTCAGCACGAAGATCTGCGCAAGCTTCAATGGCGGGCAGTTGGTGTTCTGCAGGTGCAGCAGCGCCCACAGCAGCGAGATGACGATCATCGACGCCCCGAGGGCGAGCTTGTTGCCCTTGCTCAGGCGCGCCAGGAATCCGAACAGGACGCCGCGGAAGAGCAGCTCCTCGCTGATGGCAATGGCCGTCAGCATGAAGAGGCCTGTCAAAGCAATGATGATCGGACTGAGCTCTTCCACGCCCGGGAGCAAGGCGCGCATCTGTTTGACGGCATCGCTCTCAGTCACGCCGAGGGAGCTGAATAGAGCCGCACTGGCCAGTCCCGCGGCAAGGCCGAACAGAAACGCCCCCGCTATCGGCCGCCACGGGGGGCGTCCCGTGCGCCGCAGCAGGGGCAGGGCGTTCGCTTCCACGCTCAGCCACTCGGACGCGGACACGTGGTAGAGGAACACGTACCAGACGGCCCTTAGGACGAACACGAGAAGGCTCACGGCGATGCCCAGCCCGCGGATGATTGTTGCCGCTCTGTCGTCCCCGAAGCCATTGCCGAAACGGCCCGCCAGTTCCGCCCAGTCCAGGA
The DNA here is from genome assembly GCA_964639345.1 of uncultured candidatus Brocadiaceae bacterium. Taxonomy (GTDB): domain Bacteria; phylum Planctomycetota; class Brocadiia; order SM23-32; family SM23-32; genus CAZHPE01. The sequence goes on from CAZXDF010000238.1 coordinate 1,018, forward strand.
ACGTCAGCGTCAAGATCAGCCCCGGCAGATGCATAAGCGTCAGGGCGAGGGCGAGCACGGCCCCGACCTTCCAGTGCTGCTTGAGTTTTCTGCCGTGGACGGCGCTCAGGACCACGAGCAGCACGAACAGAGCCAGCCAGATCAAGAGGGCGAAGCAGCCCACGAACAGGGCCTTAGTGTCAGGTGCGTCTTGCATTGCCGCCACCACTTTCCACAGCCTGTCTAATCGGCCCGGGAATCGGATTGATGTGCACGGCCTGCCTGGGCCGCGTGAGGCCGTGAGCGGCCGTACAGCAGCGCCATGTAGACGAGGACTTCGGCGCCTTTGAGGATTTCTTCTACTGTGATGCTCTCCTCGTCGCTGTGGGCGTAGCGGAGCTGGCCGGGGCCGAAGGTCACCACGTCCATCTCGGGGCGCAGGTCGGCAAAGAGCCGGGCGTCGCAGCTCACCTCGAACCCGCGCAGCGGCTCCCCGCCGTACACGCCCGCCAGGCGCGCCGCCGCGAGCGCCGCCCTCATGCCTTCGCTGTCCGCCGGCCTCTCAAATGCGTTGTTGTGCAGGCGCTCGAAAGCCGTCCTGACCCGCACGGTGTCTGCGCCAAGGCCGCGCGCCTTGCAGTAGGAGCGGGCGGCCCTCGACGCCGCGCTCGCGATGCGCTCCTGGACCTCGCGGATCGAGTGCGTCGGCACGAATCCCTGCCCGCCCTCCATCACGAGGCGGTGGAGCGAATCCCGGTCCGGGCCGAGAACGAGGGGCGCTCCGGCGACCTCGGCCGGCGGAAGCTGTCGCTCGTGCGGGGGCGCCTCAGCCAGGGCGATCCCGCTCCCGTCGGCCACGGCCCCCTCGAGTTCGGCCATCACGTAGGCCGCTTTCGTCGCCGCGCAGTCGAGCACGTCGATCTTGCCCATGTGCCCCGCCTTGCCGTAGAGGGCGATGAAAATGTAGCCCTCATGGGGGGCGGTATCGCAGTGGCGCAGCACCTTGGCGCGGGTGGGATCGTCGGGGTCTGGCTGGCGTGTGGCGTCCCCATGGCGCTCGCAATAGCGTTGCACGCCGCGTCGGCAGGCGGCATCGATTCCCTCCAGCGCGTGCTTCCAGTCCGCCTCGCGTGCGCCCTTTGCGCGGACTACGCACAACCCCATTACCGGGCACACCCGCGACGGGTGCTGGCCCCATCCACCGACCATGCCGTTGCATGTCTGCACCGGGCGGTCGGGAAAAAGGGGGTGCTCGCTTTCGGCCCTGATTCGGTCGCCCTCGGCCCTCAGCTCCAGCAGCACGTGCGCCCCGACGAGCGCCGCGCTCGGCCCGCCCTCGGGCGCCGTCTCGATCTCGATCCGATACCAGGTGGCGCCGCGGTTGGCGGGGTGAACGTTCAGGTCGGTGGCCTCGCACACGCACACGCATCCGCACCCCAGGCCCCGGTCAGCGGCGAGCGAGAGCGAACCGTTGCCGCCGATCTCTTCGTCGATGACGAACTGGAAGCTCACGTCCCCGGGGGGCACGGTGCCGGTCTCCGCCCTCAGCCTGCCCAGCACAGTCGCGGCGGCGAGCATCGCCACGCACTGGCCCTTGTCGTCGACCGTGCCCCGGCCCCAGAGTCGGCCGCGGTCCTCCTGGAAGGGGAGGTAAGGCGCCACGACGTCCACGTGGGCGTTGAAGGCCAAGCCCTCGCCTTGAGCGTCGGCGCCCGGCATGGTGACCAGCAGGTTGTAGCGGCCGGCGTACACCTCGCCGGCGAGCGGGAGCGAGCCGTCGGCCCGCCGGGCATAGGCGGGGAGCGTGTACTCCTGGAGCCGGTCGATCTCCGGAAGGATCGGAACGCGGCGCACCGTGCAGTCGCTCCCGAGCGCGCCGATCGCCCTGTCTTCAATCGCCTCAAGCACCGCCTGCTCGCGCGCTGCCGTCTGGGCCAGGTCAGGCCCGGAGACCGAGTTGACGTCAACCAGCTCCCGGATCGCTTCGCGGACGAGGTGGCGCGTAGCCTCCTCGGCCAGCATCCCGCGCACCGTTGCCATGAGGTGATGTGGAAGTTCCAAGGGGTCGGTTCTCATATATATCCGTTACAAGCTGGGGAGTGGAGCCGATACCGCCACACAGGCTAACACAGCATCCAGGACGGTGTCAAAGCAGGTGCTGGTGGGAGGCGCAATCCCGTTTTGCAGAACGAGTTACGCCGTTCGATCCGGGCCGGGTCGATGTCCCTGGTCGGGGCCCGCACCGATGGCCCGGCGTGATGTTTGGCTTGACAAGGCGGAGGAGCGTGGATAGAATAGCGAACCGGCGTCTTCGCGTCTTCAATCCTGGGATGCGAAGGATGGGGATGTAGTGTACCGAGCGCGGTTGCGTTTCGTGCGAACGTGGTGTGCCGCCGATGTGAGGACCACCGGGGTTAAGAGCCCCTTATTTTTTGTCGCAGGTAGGCCGCATGAGAGGCAAAGAGATACTGAGGCTGGTGGATAGTCTCCATAGAAACAAGGCCATCGACAAGGAACTTATCTTCCAAGCCATCGAAAGCGCCCTTGAATCGGCGGCCCGAAAGCACTTCGGGGCCGAGGAGGAGGTGGCCGTCGATATCGACCGCGAGACGGGCGAGGTTGCGGCCGATGTCAAGGGGCAACGCGTCGAACCCGAGATGCTGGGTCGCATTGCCGCCCAGACCGCCAAGCAGGTGATCATCCAGCGTATTCGGGAGGCCGAAGGCGAGATAATCTATCAGGAGTATATCGACCAGAAAGGCTTGCTGGTAACGGGGTCGGTCCAGCGCTACGAGGGCGGCGCCATCATCTGCAACCTGGAAAAGACCGAAGGCATCATGCCGCGCTCGGAGCAGATTCCGGGCGAACACTACCAGCCGGGCGAGCGGCTTCGGGCCATCATCCTGGACGTGCGCAAGGTCAACGATCAGGCCCGGATAGTGCTCTCGCGCACCCATACGGATTTCATCAGGCGCCTGTTCGAGCTGGAGGTGCCCGAGGTCGCCGAAGGGGTGGTGGTTATCCGCAAGATGGCTCGCGAGCCGGGCCAGCGCACCAAGGTTGCCATGGAGAGCCTGGAGTCTCACGTGGATTGCATCGGGGCCTGCGTCGGCGTGCGCGGGACCCGGATCAAGAGCATCATCGATGAGCTGAACGGCGAGAAGATCGACATTATCCCGTGGCGTGAGGCGCCCGAGATACTTATCGCCGACTCCTTGAAGCCTGCCGAGATCCTCCAGATGACACTGGAAGAGAGTGAGACCTTTCGGCGTGCCATCGTCACGGTGCCGGAGGACCAGCTGGCCCTGGCTATCGGGCGCAAAGGCCAGAACGTTCGACTGGCGGTGAAGCTGACAGGTTGGGACATTGACATCCAGCCGCCGGAGCCCGAGCCGGAAGAGGAAGCCGAGCCGGAGGAGCAGGAGGTAGCGGCTGCTGAGGAGCCGGAGGTGGCGGTTGCCGAGGAGCAGGATGGTGTGCCCGATGATCATTCGCCGATGGAGTAGCGGGGCTGTATGGCCGACAAGGTCAAAATCTATGAAATTGCAAAGCGGATCGGCATTCCGAGCCGGGAGCTGATGAGCATCTGCCGCCGGGCTGGCTTCGCCAAGATTACGCATCACTCCAATGCGGTCGATGCCGAGCTGGCAGAGGAGATCCGCAAGGCGGCCATCCGGCTCTACCGTCCAGTGGAACCGCCTGCGGCGAAGAAGGCGCGGCCTGCCAAGAAACCTCCCAAAGCCGAGAAGCCGGAGGCGGCCGCGGTCAAGAAGAAACCCCAGGTCGCGGCCAAGGAAGAGCCCGCGGCTAAGGAGAAGCCCGCGGCTAAGGAAGAGCCCGCGGCTAAGAAGAAGCCCGCAGCTAAGGAGAAGGCAAGGCCCAGGGGAGCCAAGGCCCCGTCTGCTGCCGAGGGAGCGAAGCCGGCGTCGGGCAAGGGCAAGGGCGGCCGGTCCGTGGTTGCGGGCACGCGAGCACGGGACGTGTGGGCCGAGGCGCGTCGCGCCGCCCGTCAGCAGGAGGTGGTGGAAGCGGCTGCGGGGGACGGGGCTGGTGGTGCGACGGAGGCGCCCGCTGTCCCTGTTGAGCCGGGCCGCCCGAGGAGGCGCCAGGGCCGACCCGGCCGTAAGGCCCCCCAGACCGACGGAGCCCCCAGCCGCACCCGAACGGTGGTCTTCAAGCAGCTCCGTAAGACGCCCGTCGTTACGAAGCGGGAAGCCAGCATAGAGCTGACCCCGCCCGTGACGGTCCGCGACCTGTCCGAGCGGCTCGGCGTGAGCGCCAGCGTCATCATTCGTCGCCTCATGACCGAGCAGCAGGTTATGGTCAGCATCAACGAGGTGCTGGAGGCGGAGCCGGCCGAACTGATCGGGCTGGCCTACGGGGTGGAGATCACCTTCAAAGCGCCGAAGACCGCCGACGAGATGCTCCTGGACCTGATTCCC
>CAZXDF010000239.1:0-3285 GCA_964639345.1 uncultured candidatus Brocadiaceae bacterium
GCACTCCAAGTGCCGGTTGGACCGGGGTGCAGGACCTGACCGAACCGGGCCAGAGGGAACTGCTGGAGTCGCGCATGTGGCAGATGCTGCGCGAGCCCGACCCGTCGGGGCGCGCCCCCCGTCCGGAGTTCCTCAACCGCATCGATGAGATCATCATCTTCAACTCGCTCTCGCAGGAGCTGATGCACGAGATCACCGACATCCAGATCCGCGGGCTCCAGAAGCGGCTGGCCCGTCCAACGGGCGCTTGGAGCGCCGCGCACAACCTTCGCCTGGAGGTGACGCCGGCCGCCAGGAAGCTGATCGCGCGCGAGGGCTTCGACCCCGCCTACGGCGCCCGCCCGCTCAAGAGGGCGCTGCGGCAGGAGATCGAGAACCCGCTGGCCGCGCAACTGCTAGACGGCGAGTTCCCCGAGGGCTCCACCATCAAGGTGGACGCGGAAGGGGGCGAGATCGTTTTCCTCAAGGTGCCCGGCCACCCGGGCGGGGACGAGGACGCCACATGAGTTCCTTGCTGAAAGTCGCAGCCTTCCAGATGGCCACGACCGATGAGGCGCTCCAAGCGCCCGTTGGACGGGTGGCCGGCGCGGGGCGCTTGCAGCGCGCGCGGAAGCTCCACGGGGCCATTGACGAGGCCGCCGAGAGCGGGGCACATGTCCTTGTCGTGCCCGAGTGCGCCCTGAGCGGTTACCTGCCCCGCCCGGACCTGGACTTCGGCGCCCTGGCGCGTGCCCAGGACGAGCTCTCCTCGCACGCTGCCGAGCAGGGCCTGTGGTTGGCCCTGGGCACAACGACCAGGCGCGAGGGGCGCCTGTTCAACACCGCCCTTCTGTATTCCCCGAGCGGCGAGCTGGCGGCGAGCTATGACAAGACGCACCTCACGCCCCAGGACAGGCCGGTATTTGCCGAGGGCGCAGACCTGCCGGTGTTCAAGCTCGGCGAATGGACCGTGGCCCTTCAGATCTGCTTCGACATGCGTTTCCCCGAGAATTGGCGTATCCTGCGCCGCAAGGGGGCCGAGCTGGTGCTGCACATGTCCAGCGCGTCCATGGGGATGGCGTGGAAGGTGCCGGTGCTCGACGGGACGATGCGCTGCCGGGCCGCCGAGAACGGCATGTTCGTGGTCACAGTCAACGACGCGCGGGCGCCGCAGATGATGGTGAGCGCGATCTGCGATCCCGACGGCCTGCACCTGGCGCGGGCGGAGCTCAACCGCGAGATGCTCATCACCGCCGAACTGGACCGCACGAAGGTCAAGGACGACTTTCTCGCCGCCCGCCGCACCGACCTGTGGAATCGGCCGCAGCACCGCGGCCTTCTGCTCGAATGAACTCCGGGGTGCGCAGTAGGCCTCATGGAGCATGGGCTACCGCCACTCCCTTGATCGGCCGGATGGCCTCTGATATAGTCGAAGCTGGGCGTTGCGAAGCGATTTGGCCGGCCCCAGGGCGGGCCGGAGCCGTATGACATTCATAGTGGGAGAGAACCGTGCGGAAACGCGGAATCATCGTGGGGTTCGTGATTGGCCTGACGGTCGGGCTTCTGGTGACGCGCGTGCTGATTGTGCCCGCCGTTGTGACGGGTGCGGAAGGCAAGCATTGGGCGAGGCAATTCTCCGTGCCGCTGTCCCGGTTCATGGACGGCCGTTCCGACGAGAACTGGGGCACGGAGTTCTTCGCGCCGCTGCTGTGGGCCGTCAACCAGATCGAGCTGCGCCACGTGGAGGAGGTTGAACCCGACACGCTGCTGCAGGGGGCGCTTGAAGGCATAACGAACCGCCTCGACGCGCACAGCTCCTACATCCCCCCCAGCCGCTTCCGCGCGTTCCGGGGAGATACGGAGGGCGAGTTCGGCGGCCTGGGCATAGAGATCCGCTTCGACCCCATGACGAAGGTCCTCATCGTCCAGAAACCCATGCCGGGCACGCCTGCATTCCGGGAGGGCGTCATGGCGAAGGACATCATCATTAGGGTGCGCGAAGAATCCACGGGCGAGATCAATGAGGTCTCGCAGTTCAGGGACGTGCACGACGCCGTCGACAAGCTCCGGGGCAAGGTCGGCGCCGAGGTCACCATCACCGTCATTCACAACCCCAGCGGCAAGGTGGAGGACATCACCATAAAGCGCGAGATCATCAAGATCGCCGGCGTGCGCGGCGCGCGCATTGTGGACGAGGACAACAAGATCGGCTACGTGTACTTGGCTCACTTCCACGCACGCGCCGCCGAGGACCTGAAGAAGGCCGTCGACGATCTGATGGCGAAGGGAATGAGGGCGCTTATCCTGGACCTCCGGTTCAATCCGGGGGGCCTGCTGGAGTCGTCCCTTCACATATCGGACATGTTCCTGTCTGGAGGGGAGATCGTGAGCACGCGCGGGCGCACGGGTGCGGAGCAGGTGTTCGTTTCCGAGCCGGGCGATGCTGCGAAAGGGGTGCCGATTGTCGTGCTGGTGAACCGCTACAGCGCCAGCGCCTCTGAAATCGTGGCCGGCGCGCTCAAAGACAACGCCAGGGCCGTCATCGTCGGCGAGCGAACCTTCGGCAAGGGCAGCGTGCAGACCGTCCTTGACAGGCCGGACCACGGCGACGCGCTGAAGCTCACCACCTCCCGCTATTACACGCCCAGCGGCGCGCGCATCGAGCGGCTCCGCAACGAAGAGGACGAGGACTACGGCGTCGCGCCGCACGTCGAGATCATGCTTTCCGATGAGGACATAAGGGCGCTGGCTTCCGTGCTGCCTCCCAGGGACGAACAGGAGCCCGCCACGGTGGAGAAGCCGGAGGAAGGCGAATCCCCCGAGGTCGACGAACCGGCGGGCGGCGGGGATATCGAGAAGGACAGTGCGGACGAGGACGAAGACGAGCCGTTCCGCGACTTGCAGCTGGAGCGTGCAGTGGACGTCCTGACGGGCATACTTGTGCACAGCGGACGGACCGAGCAATGAAGCCATAAGAAGCAATGACGAATGTCGAAACCAGAATGTCGAGTGAAGCCAGAATGACGAAACTCGAATGTCGAATCAGCGACGCGGCGTCTACAATCATCACCAGTTCGTCATTCGGGCTTCGTCATTGATTCGTCATTCCGATTTCGCCATTGATTCGCCATTCGGGCTTCGTCATTGATTCGTCATCATGAGGCTCGCCTCCTGTTGTGGGTATGCCACGGACCAAGCCATCAGGCTTGTCCGTGCGTTCCACAGCGCCCTCGGGCACGGGCAAGGCTACGCCTTGGCCCGTGGCACCCAGAAGTTCAAACCCGACCGGGACGGTCGGGCTACCCA
>CAZXDF010000240.1:0-12145 GCA_964639345.1 uncultured candidatus Brocadiaceae bacterium
AGTCCTTCCTTTTCTAGCCTCCGAGACGGTTTCACTTGCGCTCCGCTGCCGCACCTGACCGGGCTCACGTCTGTTCGCTGCCTGCCGACGAGAATCTGAAGGAGTACAGCTTGGCGGAACTCATGTGGAACTTCAGCTTGACGGGCGTGTCGGCCAGCTCGCGCAGGCTCGCACTGTTCTTCCAGGCGACCTCGTGGCCGATGCTGTCTCCACGAAATGGCACGCAACTTTCCGCCTCGAAACCGGGTATCGGGCGCCCGGATGCATCGCACAGCTCGACGACGATCTCGCCGCCCTGGGTCACAGCGTTGATCAGAAGACTTTCTCCGGAGAACTTCAGGGGCTTCGTGGTCAGGGTTCCCGTAGAGCGGTTTGCATCGATGGAAACAAAGCCGTCGAGACGCCACGTTGCCAGCCCGATGGATCCGGCGAGATCCTCGTCGGACCCATGCCCCTGGTTGAATCCGGCATAGTACAACCAGATCTCGTCGCCCACGATGATAGGACGGTTGCAGGTATAGATGTTCCCGCAGTCCCACTCGCCAGGTTCTCCGGGAGACAGCAGCGGCATGCGCTGGCCAAGTCTCTTCCAGCTTCTAAGGTCCCGTGTTCCGGTCAGCTGCACGTGTATGGGGCCGTCCTGGTTGCCTCCCGTCTCTTCGATCGAGCCCGAGGCGTTGAACACCCAGAGGAACCCCAGCAGGACATCGCCGTAAGGCATCAGCCCCAGGCCGTAGAATTCCGCCCGGTGCTCCTCAGGGCGATTGCGCCGGAGAACGGACGAAGCCTGCATGACCCTCTGACGGCACAGAAAGTCGTCGATTTCATCCGGCTGGAGAACAAGGTGGTTGGGCGACCACTGGATGAAGTCGTTGCTGGTCATTATGCCTGCGGCGCGGCGCATGTAGCCGAAGGAACGGTCGTTGACCGGCGTGCATAAGAAGGAGCTGTACTTCACTGATCCGTAATAGCGGAACCTGTCGAGCGGATGATCCTTGCGCGGGCATGCTGATTGCTCGTTGTATATGGCCATTCCAACTTCACAGACGGAAATGTGGTCGTACTTGAACACGGGATTGTTCTCGTGGGGGTGCCAGGATATCCCATCCGGCGAGAAATATGCCCCATAACCCGGGCGCTCGCTCTCGGGCTCATCAGCCCCCAGGAACGCCAGGGCCTTGTATCTTCGCGCGGGATCGGGATCGTCCGGGTCGTAGGCGAACCCCATTATCTGGTGCCATCCACCCCTGTTGTTGGCCCACAGGGCGTTGTTCTTCGCGTGCCCATTGAGGTTCACTACGCCGAGGTTCGGCTTCTCCCAACAGATGCCGTCTTCGGAGTGGGCGAACAGCGGCCCGGGCCGGTCCTTTCCGCCCCAGTGGTCCATGTGGCCTACATACCAGATTCGGAATCGCCCCTTGCCCTGCGCGGATGGATCGTGCAGCGCCGTCCCGTAGACGTACACGACTCGACCCTCCCACGGCCGGTCCGCGACGATGAGCGGATTGGCGGGGTGCTTGCGGCCGGGGTTGAGAACCTGCCAGACATTCACCATGGACTCGATGAGGTGATCGTCGGCAAGGATTTGCTTTGTCGCTGCCACGTCTATCATCACTGTACCTCCGTGGGACCCTTCGCAGGCTCTTCAGGCCAGGGTGAAGGTGTATAGCTCCGCCTTTTCCATGAAGAAGCGGACCTTGCGGAAGCGCTCGATCTCGGGGTGTGGGTATTCGGCGCGATCGTCAGTTACCGCTGGCAGCTCCTCCCGTCCCTGCCATGAGAAGATGTGGCGGACGTCGTCTCCGGTGAAAACGTCGCATTCCTCACGGCCGAAGCCCGGGAGAACATGATCGTGGATGTCCACGACCTCGGCCGCGATGGCCCCGCCGCCGTTGCAGCGGGCGTTGACCACCAGCCTCGTTCCGTCCGAGATCACCGGGCGCGTGATGAGTATTCCGCGCCGCGCCGGTCCCGCATCGAGCGACGCGAAACCGTCCAGCCGCAGCCTGGCGAGGCCGAGGTCGTACTCGACGCAGCGCGTGTCCGTAGCCTCGGGCACCGGGAGGCCTTCCCGCGCGCCGGTGATCCACCAGTCGTGGTGGTTCCTCGAGCCGCCGTGGAAGACGTAGAGCTCGTCGCCGACCTCCACGGGCTTGCTGGGGATGGTCACCATGTAGGCGTCCCATGTCCCCTCGCCTCTCGGCGCCAGGAACGGCTGCCGCTTGTTCAGGTGCTCCCAGGTCTTCCCGTTGCGGCTGTAGACCAGGCGCACGCTCATCGTGTTCGCCGTGTATTGATAGGTGGTGAGAATGCCCACGATGACGCCGCCGACGGGGAACTGGCACAGCCCGTAGAGGCACTCGTCCAGATCGTCCAGTCCGTCCTCGGCGCCGAGCGCGAGGTAGGGTTCGCTCCAGTGGATCATGTCGGCGCTCTCAGCCTGCCAGATCCGGCGTTTGTTCATGCGGCGCCAGTCGGCGGGGTAGTAGGGCGGACACCACTGGCCGACGGTCGGGTTCTCGAGGTTCCGCGCCACGGCGCACATGTTGTAGTGCCGCGTGTTCATTACGAATATGCGGCTGGAGGTGTCGTAGTGCAGTATAAACACGTCGTCCGGGCGCAAACCGCCACGGCCCAGAACGGGTTGTCCGGGCTCGGGGGTCCAATGGATGCCGTCGCCGGAGGTCGCCGCGACCATCGTCGACCCGGCGCCGCTCGGTTCGTAGTGGGTGTAAAGGCCCTTGAACCGCCTGGTTTCGTCCTCTTCGTGGGGGTCGATCAATAGGGCCAGGCTATAGGCATTCGGGATCACCACGTTGGTATCCCGGCCATCGACCTTCCGGACGCCGAGCGCCGGCTTTCGCCACTGGATGCCGTCCTCGGATTCCGCGTAGAGCGTATGGAACACGCTCTCGCCCAGGTACTTCTCGCCCGGGCGGATCTCCGGCTTGTCCCAATCCACGTACCAGCACTTGAACAGGCCGTCCTTCGGGTCGCGGATCACCTGCCAGGTGTTGCACGAGAAGTAGGGGATGTGCTCCCACGGCTGGTCCTTGCGCAGCACCGGTTCCTCGCTCGCCCTGACGGGCTCGTGCCAGGTGCGGCAGATGTTCTCGGCCACCTCGACGACAAGGTCGTCGACGAACACCTGCTTCTCGCGGCCGATGTTGAGCATCGCTGCGTCGTAGTCCATGGGGCTCCTTGTGGCTTCAGCACTGCAAAACAGCTTCCTCTTCTCCCTTATTGTCCGCGGGTGATGATCCCCCAGAGCACAAGCACGAGCCTGAGGATGGCGAAGGATAACACTGACAGAATGACCAGACAATATGAGGCTCCATGAATGAATCCGAGGGCTCTCAGCAGGACATGACCTGTTCTGCCTGGGGATTGCGCGAACTCTGTCTTTTCTAACACGCCTAGAACACCACTGGTCAGCAGGGCTGTCGTCACGGCAATGGTGATCGCGAACATTGCCCAACCAGTAAGGCGATGCTCAATGACAAAGAGAGAAAGGGGAACCATAACTAAAGAAGCACAAGGGCGAATGCAATGGTCGCCCACAGATACTGCCAATGGGCCTTCGGCCCGCCGTCCTGCGATCTCAGCCAAAACAACACGGCCGCAACAAGCAGCACGACTGTTGCTCCGAGGAACGCCCAGGCCCACAGGGGCAATAGGTCGCGCCACTCCTGCATTCGGCCTCCATCTTCCTTTGGGCTCTCGATTCGGTGCTCTTGTGGGCCGGTCGCTTTTCCTCGGCGGTCCTCCTCTGCGCCCTCTGTGTTCTCGGTGGCACGTCCGATGTTGCAGCTATGTGACAGCGCCCTCGATGTCGCCGGCGTCCCGCTTGTCGCCAAGCGCCTCGCGGATGGACCCGATGTCTTCCTGGATGGCCCCCGAAAAGCGTTGCAGGTCGCTGCCGTGGATGATGATGTTCGCGCCGTCGCGCCCCCAGTCGATCTGCTTCTCCACGTTGGGCCAGAAGTGCACCCCGGCGCCCACGCCCTTCGCGCGCGCCCGGCGGATGACGTCCCGTACAGCCTCGTTGAAAACAGGATGATCGTACTGCTCCGGAACCCCGAGGTTGATCGAGAGGTCGTGCGGGCCGATCAGCACCGCGTCGAGCCCCGGCACCGCGAGCAGATCGTCCAGCGCCTCGATGGCCGGGCGGCTCTCGATGTTCACGATGAGGACGTTGCCCGCGTTGTTATCCGCGAGGTAGGCGGCGACCTCTGGTTCGAGTTCGGCCTTCCCGCTCTGTGCGTCCGCCAATCGCTTGCCCTTCAGCGGCCGCAGCTTCACCGCGCCGCGCAGGGCCTGGACCTGTTCGACGGTCTCGACGTAGGGGGCGATCACGCCGCACGCCCCGCCGTCGAGCACCATGCACGCCAGGTAGGGGTCCGGCTCGGGGATGCGCACTACGGGCGCCAGTTCCATGGCGCGGTACGTCTCGCACATCCATGAGAGGGTGTCGCGCGGAATGGGCGTGTGCTCGGTGTCGATGAAGACGAAGTCCAATCCCAGTCCCTTGACCACGCTCGGCCAGCGCGGCGAGGTGGACACGGTGAGCGTGGCGTATACGCGCCGGCCGCCCCGAAGTGCCTCGGAAAGCTCTCTTCCGTTCATCCGAATGCTCCTTCTATTGCTTGCGCCACCGGCTGCATGGGGGCATGAAGGCGCAGGGAACGCTCGCTGCTCGCCCGCCGGTCATGCAACTGCGCAAGTGCGCGCATAAGTATCCGCACTCGCCGAATCGCCGTCAAGCGCCGGCGCTCTTTCGATGCTATCTCGTCCGGCCCGCCGCGCTGTCGGCCCGCCCGCGCGGGTACACGGGCCCGGTGCAACCGGGCTTGGTGGCACAGGCCAAGACGTTGCAATCCCCGCCCGCGCGGGTACACGGGATGTCTTTACCACGAAAAGCGGTTGCACCGCCCACGAAAGGCGGTTGCACCGCCCCGCGCGGGGACGCGGGCAATATACTTGATCGACCACACCAAGTATACTGCGCCGGCGGAACGAACGAACACTACGCGCGCGCAGCGGCACGACGCCGCGCCCACACCATGGTGCCTCGTGATATGCCCGGACCTCTTCTCATCATCTTTGCGCGCTATCCCACCCCGGGGAAGGTCAAGACGCGCCTGGCCCGCACGATCGGCGCGCAGGCGGCCTGCCGTCTCTACCGCGCCTGCACCGAGAGGGTCTTGCGGCAGGCGCGCAAGTGGGCCACAGGATGCGGCGGGCACGTGAGGATTTGCACCGCCGAGCCGCCCGACGCGAGGTGGCGGCTCTGGCTGGGCGAGGGGTGGGACCTGAAGCCCCAGCGCGAGGGCGACCTGGGCGAGAGGATGGCGGCGGCCCTGCACGATGGACTCAGCGAGGGCTACGCCGCGGCGATCTGCATCGGCACGGACGCGCCCGGACTTACAGCCGGGCACCTGCGCGAGGCCTGCCGCGCGCTGCGCCGTTCGGACGCGGTGGTCGGGCCCGCCGCAGACGGGGGCTACTACCTGATCGGCCTGAAGACGCCCGCGCCCGCGCTTTTCGAGGGCATCGCCTGGAGCACCGGCAGCGTGCTCGCCCAGACGCGCGCCGCGGCCCGGCTGGCATGCCTCCGCCTGACGGAAATCCGGCCCTTGAGCGACCTGGACACGGCCGGCGACCTGTGGGGCGGCGCTGGCCCCGTCTCGATCGTCATACCTGCGCTGAACGAGCAGGCTGAGATCGGGGCGTGCGTTGCGAGCGCCCTCATGATGGGCCCGAGCGAGGTGATCGTCGCGGACGGGGGAAGCCGCGACGGCACACAGGAGCTTGCGCGCAGGGCGGGCGCCCGCGTGATCGCGTCGCGGCCCGGCCGCGGCGTGCAACTCAACGCGGGGGGCGCCGCTGCCTCGGGCGAGACGCTGTGGTTCGTGCACGCCGACTGCCGCCTCGGGCCGCTGGCGCTCTGGGAGATGGGCCGGGCGCTGCTCGACCCGGCCGTGGCCGGCGGAGGGTTCGAGCTGAGCATCGATCCCGCGCCGGGCTGGCTGAAGGTCCTGGAGGTAACGGCCAACATCCGCACCCGCCTGCTGGGCACGCCGTATGGCGACCAGGCCATGTTCGTGCGGCGGGCGACGTTCGAAAAGATCGGCGGGTTCCCCGACTGGCCCCTGATGGAGGATATCGAGATGGCCCGGCGCATACGCGGCGCTGGAAAGCTCGTGATAGTCCCCTCCCCCGCCACGGCTTCCGCGCGCAGGTGGGCGCTCGGGGGCGTGGCAAGAACCTACGTGACGACGGTGATGGTCCAGTTGGGCTACCACCTGGGAGAGCCGCCCGAGGTGCTCGCCAGGCTTTACGATCGCGGCCGACACCTGCGCTGAGCGTCCGGCCCGCCCCGTCAGTCAGAGGCGGTGAAGTCCAGGATGTGGTATCCCTTCGCCTCGATGCGTGCGGCGACGGATGATGCCGTAGGCCACGCCTTCATCGGCCACGCGGAAGAGCACGGGGGAGAGATCGTCGGTCGTGGGCGCGTCAAGAGTTTCCGCTCGTGGCCTCGCCTGCCAGGACCCCTTTGCAGCTTGACCCTGCGCCCGCCGTGCAGCCGAAGCAGTGCTCGCCTGTCACGATCGCCCGTCCAACCGCGGTTCCCGGCTCCAGGTCGCGCACGCGCCCCCTGCCGTCCAGAGAGGCTGGAAGGCCCAGCGCGAGGTTGAAGTCGCAGTCATACAGCGTGCCGTCAAACCCCACGCTGACCTGGTGGCGGCACATGAGCGATGCCACGGTCTCCGGGTTGAAGCTGCGCCGCAGCAGGTCCACGTACTGCTCGAGCTCGCCGTCGCCCTCCAGCCCCTCGGCGAAGCGGCCGATGGGCATATTGGCCATCGCGAAGAGGGCGTCGAACTCAATCCCGTGCTCCCCGCGCAGGTGCTCCCTGTAGTCCTCCTCGAGGCCTTCCTGGGGCGGCGGCATGAAAGCCCCGGCCGGGTTGTAGACCAAGTCCAACTCCAGGGCCGGGTCCCGCCCGTAGCCGAGCGAGTTGAGCCCTTGCAGCGCTTCGATGCTTCTGCCGTAGACGCCCCGGCCCCGCTGGCGCTCCACGTTCTCCTCCATGTAGCACGGCATCGACGCCACGATGGCGGCCTGCTGCTCGGCCAGCGATTCGGCCATCGCCCGGCGCTCGGAGCCTGCCAGGACGGTCAGGTTCGTGCGGACGATGACGCGGCAGCCGGCCTCGCGCCCCCCGCGAACCAGCCGGAGGAACTCCCGGTTCAGCTCGGGCGCGCCGCCCGTGATGTCGAGCGTGGGGCTTCCGAGCCGTTCGAGCGCCCGCAGCACCTCGTCGGCGGTCTCCTCGGGCATCTGCTCCGTCCTCTCGGGGCCGGCCCGAAGGTGGCAGTGGACGCACTGCTGGTTGCACAGAAATCCCACGTTCACCTGGAGCGTCTCCACGTCCCGGCAAGTCAGAGGCGCACCCAGGACGTCACATATCGCCCTATCGAAATCCCTGTTCATTCTGTTCTCCCCCGCTCAAGCCGAAAACACGAAGCTCTTCCGTGGCATGTGCAAGATAATGAAGACGGCCCTCTGGAAACGAGCAAATGTTACCCTGGAAGCTCGCCTACTTGCCATCGACGGGCGCCTTGCGAGGCTTGTCCTTCACGTCGTTCAGGCCCCAGTCGTAGTCCAGGTACTTGACCTTCAGCTTCTTTCGGTTGGCGCGGATGTAGGCCGCGTCGCCCTTCGGGGCATAGCGCGCGGCATAGTCGGGCACGCTGCCCGCCGCATCCTCGAAATCGTCGTCGAACCAACGGTAGATCTTCGACACGTAGACCCTGCCCTTGGCCCGGTCGAGCCGCAGCCCTTTGGCAGTGTTGCGGTGGAATGCCCTGGCGGCCGCGTCGAGCTGCTTCGAGAGCTTCTCGCCATCGTAGGGCTCCGCCGTCAGGTCGGGGCAGCCGAGGCTGGCGCAGTTGAGCGCGAAGTGCACCCTCGCGTCTTTGTACTGCTTGCGCAGGATGTCGTGTTCGATCCCCTGCAGGCTCACGGCTTCTCCGCCGATGTTCCATCGCTTCGCCTTCCACCGCTTGCGGCTCGATATGTCCTTGATGGAGTCTATCCGGCGCTTGAGCTTCCCCGTGGCCTTGTCGGGAACGCTCTCCCAGTAGTAATCGGTGATGAGCTTGACGGTGAAGGCGTTGTAGGCGTTGATGTATAGGGCCATCCGGTCGTTGCGCTTGAGCTTGCGCAGGTCGGCGCCCGCGAGCCGGACCATGTAGCGGTTCAGGTGCGCGGGCTCCTTCACGATGCCGGCATAGTCCACCCACCCGTCCGCCATGTGCGCCTTCAGCACCTTGCCCCATTCGGAATGATCGAACGCGGGCTTCTTCTTTGGTCCCTCCTTCTGCCGCTGCTGCGCCGGCGGCTTCTCGGGGGCCGCAGGCCCCTCTGTCCCCGGCCCGCCGGCCACAGGCCCCTGGCCCGCCAGCAGCGCAACCATGCAAAGACCCACGCACCACGCGCAGCTTCTTGCCTTACGCATCGTCCGCCTCCTTCTGCCTTTCGTAGATGCTCGCCCCGTGCAGCCGGCGCAGCCTCTTCAGCCAGTTGACCACGGGGCTCTTGAACAGGTGCTCATCGTAGTAGCGATTGGCCGCCCGCCGCGCGGCCTGGGAGATGGTCGGGTAGACGTGAATGGCCCTGGAGATGCCGGTGACGGGCCGGCCGTTCGCCATCATCAGGACGTACTCGTGGAGCATCTCCGCCGCCGACTCGCCGATCAGGTGGGCGCCCAGCAGCTTCTTGCCCGAGCAGATCAGCTTTATCATGCCTTCGGTGCGCCGGTCGATGATCGCGCGGTCGGCCTCCTTGAACTCGTACCGGTAGACCTCCAGCTTGCGCACCCCCTGCTCGCGCGCCTCCTCCTCCGTCAGGCCTACGTGGGCCATTTCCGGGTCGGTGAAGGTGCACCAGGGAACCACGCTGAAGTCGGCCTTCCTCGGTATCCCGAAGAGCGCGTTGGGCACGACGATGCCCGCCTCGTATTCCGCCACGTGCGTGAATTGGTAGCCGCCGCTGCAATCGCCGAGGGCGTAGATGTGCTTCTGCGTGGTGCGCAGGCGGCGGTCCACCCCGATGCCTCGGGGCGTGTACTCGACCCCGGCCGCCTCCAGCCCCAGCCCGTCCAGGTTCGCCGCTCGCCCCAGGGACACGAGCAGCGCATCACCCGCGGCCGTCGCTTCCCCGTCCGGGCCGCTGCAAGTGACCTGGATGCGGCCGTCGGCGTGCTTCGTAATCCGCTCCGCCCGATGGCGAAGCAGGAGCGTGATGCCCTCCCGGCGAATCGCCTCATGCAGGATGGGGCAAAGCTCGTGGTCGTCCTTGCGCAGGAGAAACTCCGTCGATTCGATGATGGTCACGTCCGTGCCCAGGCGCGCGAACGCCTGCCCGAGTTCCACACCGATCGGCCCGCCGCCC
Source organism: uncultured candidatus Brocadiaceae bacterium (assembly GCA_964639345.1). Classification (GTDB taxonomy): domain Bacteria; phylum Planctomycetota; class Brocadiia; order SM23-32; family SM23-32; genus CAZHPE01. The sequence goes on from CAZXDF010000240.1 coordinate 9,460, forward strand.
AGCACGACGAGCGAGCCGGGTTGCTCCTTGAGATCGAAGACGTTCAGGTTCGTCAGGTAGTCCACCTCGTCCAGGCCGGGGATGGGAAGGCGCACGGGGCCCGAACCCGTCGCGATGGCAAACCTGCGCCCCTTGAGCACCACGTCGCCGACCGCGAACTCGTGCGGGCTTTCGAAATGTCCGCCGCCGAAGTAAACGTCCACGCCCATCGCGCGGAAACGCTCGGCGCTGTCGTGCTCGCCGATCGCGGCGACCCTGTCGTGGACGTGCGCCATGACCGCCCCGAAATCGACCTGCACGTCCGGTATCCTGATTCCGAAGGCGTCCGCGTTCTTCGCGCGCCATGCCAGGCGGCCGGCCTCGATGAACGCTTTGCTCGGGACGCAGCCGTGGAACAGGCAGTCGCCCCCCAGGGCCTCCCTTTTTTCCACCAGGGCAACCGATGCGCCCAGCCCCGCGGCGCCGGAAGCCGCGCTCAGGCCGCCGGCCCCCGCGCCGATGATGACGAGGTCGTATTCTTTCGGTCCCCGCACAACGCCGACCGTCGCATCACTGTTGCTCGTCTCGTTCCTCTTCGTCATCCCCGATTCTCATCTTGCGTTTCACAAAGGAGCGGCCGAAATGCCCGATCAGAAACAGCACAATCGCCACGGTCAGCAGGGCGATGAAGATGCCCCACGGGAACTGCTTTTTCTCCGCAGCTTGCGCGGCACCGGCGCCCACGAGGATGTAGGCGGCGGTGCCGGGAAGCATGAAGAGCCAGGAGCACCACACATAAGTCAGCAGGGGAACCCTGGTCAGGCCGAATCCGTAGTTGAGCAGCGTGAAAGGGAAGAGTGGGATGAGGCGCGTGACGGCCACGATGTAGCTGCCGTGCGCCCGGGTGAGCTCGTCGAGCTTCTGGAACTTCTCCTTCCCTTCGAGCCAGCCGCTGATGGGCCCGCGCGCGAAATAACGCCCCATCAGGAAGCTGCACGTCGCCCCGGTGGTGGACGCGAAAGAGACATAGACCAGTCCCCACACCGGACCGAAGATGGCCCCCGCCCCGAGCGTGAGCACGCTGCCGGGGAAACACGCCACCGTCCCGACGATATAGACGGCTATGAACACGACCGGCGCCCAGCGCCCCGTGCGCTCGATCCCGTCCCTCGCCGCCTTCATCGCCTCGTCGATCTGCGCCCCGTAGAACTTGTACGCCACAAGTAGCAGCACAAGGACGGCCACCACACCGACCGCTCGCCACGGCACGGACCGCGCAGCCTTCGCTTCACTCTCAGCACCCACGAGGTCTCACCTCCCCTTTCTGTCCATAATGACAGTTGGAGCCACAAATGGTCAAGGGTCCACGAAGCCTTTCCCGGCGGCCGGCCTTCCTGGTATAATCCGCGGCAGGATCTCGTGAGGCCGAGCCGCTGGGGAGGAACGCACCGATGGGCGTAGCTATTGTCACCGGGTCGGCGGGGCTGGTCGGCTCGGAGGCATCGAAGTATTTCGCCGGGCAGGGCCTGCACATTGTCGGCGTAGATAACGACATGCGCAGCGTTTTCTTCGGGCCGGAGGCATCGACGCGGGCGAACCTCCGCAGCCTCGAGCGCGAACTCGGCGGCAGATACACACATCATGCCATCGACATCCGCGACAGGGAAGCGGTCCTGGACGTTTTCAAGAGGCTCGGCGCTGCCGTCGAGGTGGTGATCCATACCGCGGCCCAGCCTTCGCACGACTGGGCCGCGCGGGACCCGCTGACCGATTTCGGCGTCAACGCCCTCGCAACACTCAACCTGCTGGAGGCCGCGCGGCACCATGCGCCCGAGGCGCCCTTCATCTTCACCTCCACCAACAAGGTCTACGGCGACACCCCGAACCGATTGCCGCTGATCGAGCAGGAGAAGCGCTACGAGATCAGCCCGGATCACACCTATGCGGACGGAATTCGCGAGGACATGTCCCTCGACCAGTGCCTGCACAGCCTGTTCGGGGCGTCAAAGGCAGCGGCTGACCTGCTGGTGCAGGAGTACGGCCGGTACTTCGGCATGCCCACCGTCTGTTTCAGGGCCGGATGTCTGACGGGGCCGAGCCATTGCGGAGCGCAGCTTCACGGGTTCCTGGCCTACCTGATGAAGTGCACGGTCACGGGCGAGCCCTACACGGTCCTGGGATACAAGGGCAAGCAGGTGCGCGACAACCTGATTCCGGGGACCTGGTCCGCGCATTTCACGAGTTCATGAAAGCCCCTCGGGCGGGCGAGGTGTATAACATCGGCGGCGGAAGGCGCGCCAACTGCTCCATGCTGGAAGCGATTGAGATGTGCGAGGAGATCGCGGGCAGGCCCCTGAGTTGGACCTATTGCGAACGCAACCGAGTGGGGGATCATATATGGTGGGTCAGCAGTCTCGCCAAGTTCCGCGCGCACTACCCCGAGTGGCGCCTTGAGTATGACGTGCCTCGCACGCTGCGGGAGATCCACGAGGCCAATCGGGAGCGATGGGGCGGGGCGTGAAGGAATGATCGATCTGGGAAAGAAGAGCGTGCTGGGGGTCTTCGTAGATGCCATCGACTACGGCGCAGCCGTTGACCCCTTCCCCGAGAATTGATCCAGGAGTTGTGAGAGGATCCATACGGCAATAGTCCGGAAAGGATTCTCAGATGAAGAAACGGCATAGTGCAGAGCAGGTAGTGGTGAAGC
>CAZXDF010000241.1:0-3521 GCA_964639345.1 uncultured candidatus Brocadiaceae bacterium
CGCAGAAATGACGGGTCGAGGAGTTCCACTTACTCAGGGTAGCGGAGGCGCTCCCAGCGCCCGTTGGACGGGCGTCTCGCCTCCGTCGCCGCCGAGGGCGGCGGCGCTACCCATGGGGGTGTGGCAGTCGCACCCGTCAAATCAAGGTTGACAAAGCACTAGTCGCGTTCCGGGTCATAGCTCCCTCAGCGTTGCCATGAAGTCGCGGAACCGGCCGTGCACCTTCTGATACTCCAGGATGAACGGCCCGGCGTACGCGAGCCCCTTCACCTTCCCCAGCACGGCATCCCAGTCCACGGTGCCCGCGCCGGGTGGCTGGTGCGCGTCGCCGGAGCCGTCGTTGTCGTGGATGTGCGTGTTCAGCAGCCGCGCCCCGTGCTTCTCGAGCAGCGCCATGTTTGTGCCGGAGGTGTTCGCGTGGCCCGTGTCCAGGGTCAGGCCGATGCGCGGGGAGGTGCATATCTCGAAGAGCGCATCGAAATCAGCCAGGTCCACGCCGAGCTTCTGGTGCACCGAAGGGCCGGGGGAGTTCTCAACGGCGATGCACACTCCGAACTCTTCGGCCAGCGGCGTGCAGGCCTGGAACGCGCGCGCTGCCGTGCGCACGGCTTCCCCGTGGTCCGCCCCCTCTGCGTGGATGCCCAGGTGCACCGTCATCATGTGGGCATCCAGTCGGCGGGCGCTCCGCAGCATCTCGGTCACCGTCTCTTGCGCCCCTCCCGGGGTCTGCTGTCCCATGTTCCACCGGCCGACCCAGGGGGCGTGGTAGGAATTCGTCATGCCGTGCCGCCGCGCCAACTCCGCAATGAGGCCGGCGACGGGCTCGTCGCTGAACGTGGGCGCCTCCGACTCGAACCACTCGATGCGGCCGAAGCCGTAGTCCAGCGCCACCTCGAAGGTTTCCTCCGGCGAGGGCGCTTCGAGACAGCCCGAAACCGTGCCGATCAGGTTGTCCATATCAGTTCCTTGCCTCCAGAGACTCCGTGGTCAAGCGGCCCATCCGTGTCACAGCCCGAGGAACACGATCGCCATGCCGCTCAGGGCGATCGCGGCGCCGGCCAGGGCGTGGCTGTAACGCTCCATGCGGCCCATGGGCACGAGGCTTACCCCACGGGAGGCGACCAGCACGACGGCGAGCATCGTAGCGATGGTCACGCTGCCGAAGATGATGGTCACCAGCGCTACGCCCCAGAGGCTGCCGGTTGCGGCCGGGTACATCAGCACCGGTATGAGGGGCTCGCAGGGGCCGAAAACGAAGATCGTAAAGAGCACCCAGGGCGTGAGGTTGACTGAGCCTTCCCTGGCGTGCACATGCACGTGCCCGCGGGTGTGTGCGTGGGCGTGTTGGTGTTCGCTCTCTGCGCCGTGGGAATGCCCATGAGCATGGGGCCGCTTTCTTATCGCCCTGCGCAGGCCCCACGCGAAATACACCAACCCGAAGGCAATGAAGGCCCACGCCGCGATTCCGCCCCGAAACGATTCGGCGGCCTTCACCTTCGTGATGACGATCCCCAGGGCAATGCCGATCGTCCCCAACAGGACGGAGCTACCCACGTGGCCCAGCCCGCACAGGATGGTTATCAGCGCGGTCCTGGCCGTCGACCATTTCCTGGCGCGCGCCATGACGATGAACGGCAGGTAATGATCGGGGCCCGACAGCGTGTGCAGGAAAGCCACGGTGGCAGCGAGGCCGCTGAGAAACCAAAGGTCCTGGGACATCCATATCCTCCTGCCGACCGGCCTAGCCGCGCGTCAAAGGCACGACTTTAGGTGTTCGACGCTCTTCCGCAGGTTCTCTTTCTGCTCCTGCGGGCTGAACTTGCCCAGGCTCTCGTCCTCCAGCGACAGGTCGCCGTCGTAGCCCCCGGCCTTCAATATCTGCACCACGCGCCGGTGGTCCACGTCGCCCTCGTGGACCGGGCAGACGTATTCGGCGTACCCGAGGCCGATCTCGCGCCGGACGTTGCGCAGCTCCGCCGGGAAGCTGATGTTCTTGACGTGCGTGTGGCAGACGCGGTCGGCGAACCTCTCCATGATCTCGTAAACGTGCTCCAGCGGGTGGCCGAACCAGTAGAGATTGCCGGTGTCGAGCGTGAGGCCCATGCGCCCGTCGCCCACGCGGTCGAGCATCTTCTCGATGAACTCCGGCCGGTTGGACACGTGGCCGTGGTTCTCCATGCCGAGTTTCACCCTGGAGGTGGCCTTCAGCGCCGTCCGAATGGCCCCGACGCAGCGGTCCTCGAACTTCTTACCGTCCATCTCGCGGTGCGGCAGGCAGTCGACGCGTACCGCCGGCAGCCCCATCTCCTCGGCGGCCTCGCAGGCCGTCACCAGCCAGTCGGTCTCGGCCTTCAGGTCCTCGGCGGCGAAGTCCGTGCCGAGCATGAACGCGTTGATGATCGCGCCGTTCTCGTCGAACCGGCACTTCAGGGCCGCGCGCGCCTCGCTCTTGCGCAGGTCGAAGGGCTCCTCGCCGTCACGCAGCAGGTCGGCGTCGTCCACCGTGCAGGACCTTCCCAGCGAGAGCTCCACCGAGTTGACATCCAGGGCCCGCATGGCCTCGAACCAGTCCGGACACACCACTTTCAGGAGACCGGCAAGAACCGCAACGTGCATCGTCTACCTCCAGGCCGCGCGCGTGGGCGCCGCCATCCATGGGATCGGCAAAACATGAACCACCAGCAAAGAAGTCGATTCTAACACATCGGCGCCTGGATGACCAATGAGGTCAAAAAGTTGAAGGGTCGAAAGGTCCAAGAGTTACACTTACATGCGCGGATAACGGCACATCAAGAACGGCAAAGACACTTGACCACGGAACTCACGGAAACGCACGGAAACAGAACACCAGAGGGGCCTGCCGTCTTCCGTGTCATTCCGTGTATTCCGTGGGCGCGAAGTTGTTCGTCTCCGTTCCGTTCAGGACCAAAGTCAAGAGGTCGAAGGGCCGAAAGGTCCAAGAGCTACGACGACCGGGCTTAGACTCTTGGACATTTCGACCCTTTGACTTCCGTTGGCACCGCTTGCCTTTCGAGGCGCGGGAAGTTATACAAGTGATAGGCGATTCCGGGGAGTATTTCTTCACGACGGGGGGAAGGTGGGGCCATGAACGGTTCCGAGCAGGAGGCCGGACGTAGCCAGGGGCAGTGTAGCAAGTGCTCTCAGCCTCTCACGCCCGAGACGACCGTGCACCTCTGGGACGGCAAGGACTACTGCCGCGGGTGCGTCGAGGCGGCCTGCCCGGGCATGGCTGAGTATGCGCGCACGCACGTCTTCCTTGAGGAGACAATGCCGTACGACGGTCGGAGGACTGAACTGTCCATGCGAGAGTTATTGTCAAATGTTGTGTATGGAGGTTCAGGCGGCGTCGGCTTGGTCTTGTTGTTCCGTCTGGGCGTCGGCTCGGACTCCGTCGCGGAATTCCACGCCCAGGATCACGTCCTTCAGGCAGTCTGACGCGTTCAGCCGGCGCCAGCGTTTCTGTGCGCTCTGAATCAGCTTGAACACCATCGTCATCGCTG
>CAZXDF010000242.1:0-5218 GCA_964639345.1 uncultured candidatus Brocadiaceae bacterium
GAAGGGCTCACCGGACCTATTTGGCGAGGAGGGCCGGAAGGAGAAGGTCGTCAGATTCGAAGCGATCTCTGCGTACTACGTGAACAGATTGAAGACTGTTTTCGCTAAGGTAGCGGACCGACCTCGCTCCCTAACGAATTCCAAGGGTAATCCACTTTTCCATCTTTGCTTTGGAGCGGGCAACCCCAAAGGAGCCCCGATCGCTGTCCGAATTGCCCAGTACATTCTGGACGCCTGAGGCCAACCATGGGCACACACTCAGAGATTGAATGGACCGAATCCACCTGGAACCCCGTCACGGGGTGCACGAAGGTGAGTCCAGGATGCGCGCATTGCTATGCAGAGCGCATGGCAAAACGACTGAAGGCGATGGGTCAGCGCAACTACGTCAACGGTTTCAGGTTGACAATGCACGAGCACGCATTGGGAATGCCCCTGCTCGGGAAGAAACCCCAAGTCATATTCGTTAATTCCATGAGCGATCTCTTTCACAAGGACGTGCCGGCGCCCTTTATCCGCCGCGCGTTTGACGTTATGGAACAAGCCAGTTGGCACGTGTTTCAGGTCCTGACCAAACGCTCGGAGCGGCTTGCAGAGTTCGCATCCTGCCTGTCCTAGCCGGAAAACGTGTGGGCCGGAGTGAGCGTGGAGAATGCGGAGTACACCGTCCGCATGGACCACCTTCGTGAGACCAAGGCTGCAATCAAGTTCATCTCCTTTGAGCCGCTGCTTGGCGCCGTCGCGAATCTGGACCTCGATGGAATCGACTGGGTGATTGTCGGCGGCGAGTCCGGTCCGAGGGCTCGCCACATGGACGCAACATGGGCGCTGGATATCCGGGATCAATGCCAAGTTGCGGGAGTCCCGTTCTTTTTCAAGCAGTGGGGTGGGAAGAACAAGAAGAAGGCGGGGCGTGTGCTGGACGGGCGGATATACGACGAAATGCCCACGACTGTCGGGCGAGGACAGTGCAGCCAAACCCGCGTGCAAGCTACGGGCTAGGAACTGTAGAAGCCAGCGGGCACTTGCAGGGCGTGCCGCGTTGATCGTTACGCATTCGCGAGCAGGTCGCGGGCGAGTTGGGCGGCCTGGCGGCCGCCGGTCGAGAGGCGAGCGTCGAGCACCGCAAGCTCCTCGTCCACCACGCGCGGCTTGACCTTGGCGCGCTCGAAGTAGCGGCTGAATCGGTCGGCGTCGCGCAGGTGGAAGTGCAGGCGGCCGTCCTGCATCTGTAGCGAATCGATTCCCGCCTCGGCCGCCAGTATGCGCACCTCGGCCTCTAGCAGTAGATTCTGCGCCTCCTCCGGCAATGGACCGAACCGGTCCTTCATGCCGCGCTCGACGATGCGCACGCCCTCCAGGTCCGCCGCGCGGCCGATCTGGCGGTAGACCTCCATCCGCTGCTCCAGCGCCGGCACGTAGCCGTCGGGCAGATACGCGTCGAGCCCTATGTTGATCGTCACCGACGGCGGTTCCTTGACCTCCTGGCCCTTGAGCGAGGCAGTGGCGCGCGCGAGCAGCCGGCAGTAGAGGCTGTAGCCGATGGCGGCGATGTGGCCGGACTGCTCGGATCCCAGGATGTTGCCCGCGCCGCGGATCTCCAGGTCCCGCAGGGCGATCTCGAACCCGGCGCCCAGCCCGCTGTAGCGCTTGATCGCGTCCAGGCGCACCTGGGCCTCGGGCGTGACGGGGCGGTCGTTGGGGGTGAAGAAGTAGGCGTAGGCCTTGTGGATGTAGCGCCCGACCCGGCCGCGAAGCTGGTGCATCTCCGAGAGGCCCAGGATGTCGGCGCGATTGATGATGAGCGTGTTGGCGTTCGGGATGTCCAGGCCGTTGCGCACGATGGTGGTGCTCACCAGCACGTCGACGCTGCCGTCGACGAACCGCTCCATGGCGTCGGCCAGCTCGCGCTCGGGCATCTGGCCGTGCGCCACCGCCACGCGCGCCTCCGGCACGAGTTCGCGCACCGTCGCCGCCACCCCCTGTATGCTGCGCACCCGGTTGTGCACGAGAAACACCTGGCCCTCGCGACTGAGCTCCCGGATGACGGCGTGGCGCAGCAGGCCGGGGTCGAAGCGCGTGACGTGCGTCTCGATGGCCAGGCGGTCCTGGGGCGGGGTCTGGAGGGAGGAGATGTCCCTCAGGCCCATCAGCGACATGTGCAGCGTGCGCGGGATGGGCGTGGCGGTGAGCGTGAGCACGTCGACGGTGGTGCGCATCGTCTTGAAGCGCTCCTTGTCCTTCACGCCGAAGCGCTGCTCCTCGTCGACGATCACCAGCCCCAGGTCCTTGAACACCACGTCCTTCTGAACCAGGCGGTGGGTGCCGATGACGACGTCCACCTTTCCCTCCGCCATGGCGGTGAGCACATCGCGGGTCTGCGCCGGCGAGACGAAGCGGCTGAGCATCTCCACGCGCACGGGGTAGTCCGCCATGCGCTCGCGGAAGGTGCGGTGATGCTGCTGGGCGAGCACGGTCGTCGGCACGAGCATGGCCACCTGCCGCCCGCCCAACACGGCCTTGAACGTGGCGCGCATCGCGATCTCGGTCTTGCCGTAGCCGACGTCGCCGCAGATCAGGCGATCCATCGGCCGGGGGGCCGTCATGTCGACCTTGAGCTCTGCGATGGCGCGGAGCTGGTCCTCGGTCTCCTCGTAGGGGAACTCGCTCTCGAACTGGTGCTGCCACTCATCGTCGGGCGGCGCCGCGATGCCGGGCCGGGTCCGACGCAGGGCCTGCATGCGCAGGAGTTCGGCGGCCATGTCCTCCACCGCCCGTTCGGCCTTGCGTCGGGCGGTGCGCCACTGCGCCCCGTGAAGCCTGCTCAAGACGGGGCGAGCGCCCCCCGCCCCGATGTAGCGATGGACCATCTCGATGCGGTCGCTGGGCACATACACCCTCACGTCGTCGGCGAACTCGATCTCCAGGTGCTCCTGGCGCCGCCCCTCCGCGTCCAGCACGCGCGTGCCGCGGAATCGGCCGATGCCGTGCTGCACGTGCACGACGATGTCGCCGGGCCTCAGCTCCGCCGCAGCCTCGATGGGGCGGGCCTCCTCGGCGTGGCGCAGCACGCGCCTCTGACGGTAGCGGCCCAGCAGACGGTGATGCGGGATGAGGGCGATGCCGTCGGCCGAGAACAGCGCCGCGTGGTTCAGCCGCCCGCGCCCGAACGCCAGCCGCCCGATGGGGCCGAACTCGTGGTCTCTCAAGAGCGCCCGCAGCCGCTCTTCCTCGGCAGGCCCCATGCAGAAGATGCGCGTGTGACTGCAATCAGTACAGACGCGCGCCAGCTCCTCGAGGGTGCCGTCCAGGTCGATGCCGAACGCGTCCCTGCGGCGGCAGGGGATCGCGATTTCCCCGCCCTGCACCGCCTCCTCGTCGCCATCGGCCACGAAGGCGATGGGACCGCGCCGGGCCAGGGATGCCTGGAGTTCCTCGGGACGCACCAGGAACTCCGCCACGTCCGTTGCGACCAGCTCCTCGGCCCGGGCCCAGGCCGCCTGCGGCTCGACCATCACAATCAGGTCATCCGGCGAGAGGTAGCCGAGGAGATTCTCGGCGCCGACGGTGGGGTCGGCCAGTGGGTCGCGGCTGGCCACGAACTGGCAGGTGCGCACGCGCTCGTATGAGAGCTGCGTCGCGCGGTCGAAGGAGCGGATCGAGTCCACTTCGTCGCCGAAGAACTCGATGCGCACGGGCCGGTCGGTGCCGTGCGAGAAGACGTCCAGGATGCCCCCGCGCAGACTGTAGTGCCCGGGCAGCTCGACGCGGGGCGCGCTCAGGAATCCGCTTTCCACCAGCCACGTCACGAGTCCCTGGGGCGTCGCGGCGTCGCCCACCGCCACGTGCCGGACGTTCTCCCGAAGGTCCTCTGCGGCGCAGGTGGGCTGGAGGAGCGCATTGATGCTCACCGCGACCGCCCGCGTGCCGGCGCGGGGCTCCAGCAGGCCGGCCTCCGCGCTGCCGCCGGTCCCGAAGACCAAGTGTCGCAGCACGCTCAGGCGGGCCTTGACGATGGCCTCGTTCGGCTCCTCGCGGTCGTCGGGCAGGGCCTCCATGGGGGGGAAATGGCACGCCAGGCCCTCGCGCACCAGGTTGACGTCCTCGGCGAACTCCTCGGCGTACTCCACCCCCGGGCAGAGGACGAGCGTCGTGCGGTCCAGCTCATCGACCAGGGCCGCAACCAGCAGCGCTGCGCCGCTGGCGATGGGACCGCGTACAGTGAGCGCACGGCCATCGCGCGCGGCATCCCGCAACGCCTCGTAGCCGCCGATGGTTCGCAGCGTTTTCGCCAGGTCCGCCACGGGAGCCATTGTATCCGAAGTCCCGCCCGAGGACGCCGGAAAACACCTTGCCCAAGCGCGCAGCAGCACGAGAGAACGCTTGAGATCGGCGTCCGGTCAGGGTATGCTAAGAGCCTGGAACGGCGAATCGGGGGCAGTCGACTCGAAGGGTGAGGGGCACTGCATTGGGCAGTCGGACGCGCCAATTGCTGCTGGCTGTTTACCTGTTCTTCCTGGTCGGGGCACTCTTGTGGTTGTTGGTGCTTCCTCTCCTGTTGCCGCTTCCTGGCCTGATAGGCGTTGTGGGCTTTAATATCGGGTTCGCCCTACCAGACATGGTCCTTTACTACGTTGCCACGGCAACCTACATCCTTTGCCTCTCGTTGCTGTTCTTGGTGTTCATTTGGGGAAGGCTGTGGGGCGGCATTGTCGCATTCTTGGCTGCCATGTTGACGCTTGGTTCGCTGGCGACGGTTCTGGATCAGCTCGACGCCGCATGGCACTATCTGGTCTATGAGTTCTGGTGGCCCATGGGTTTCATGCCGTCTGTGCACGCAAGGCCGCTTACACTGCTCGGAGTATTCGGTCTCCTGTGGCTTGGGTGGTATGTGGTTCTACGGCGACGCTGCCGGAAGCTCTGCAAGACTGGCGCCGGCGACCCGATCACGCGCTGGCTGATCATCGCTTCGCTCGTCTGCGTTGCCGGGTCAGCGGCCGGACTGCTGCACATTGTCCTGCTGCTCAGGGGCACCGGCGCCAGATTTCTTTACTGCTGGTATGGTGCGCATACGGGGCTCGTGCTCGGAGGGAGCGTGTTGCTTTGGTCGGCGGGAGTGCGTATGAAGATTGTAGCGATTAACAGTACGCGCATCAGCCGCAGCGTCGGATGAATCGCTCGCAGAATTGGCGAAGCTCTTCAGCCCAGTCAATAGATA
>CAZXDF010000243.1:0-2589 GCA_964639345.1 uncultured candidatus Brocadiaceae bacterium
TTCTCAGTGCACGTTGGCTCGAGTTTTCGGGGCGGCCGACGCTCGTAGCGCAGACGGTGTTGACTGCCGCCCCTGGGTTAAAGCGTCCAGGGCTGATGATCCCGGGGCTCAAAAATCCGGCTTTCCGGCCGCGCTTCTAGATCCGCAGTGCCCAGGAAATCATCGCCAAGCCGCATGTCCTGCAAGGTCAGCGAAGCAAGATCGATAGCGACCACAGCATCCGAACTCGGCATCGCCGGTTTGTCCACCGTTCGCTCCTTTTCCTGAACAGGTCCACGAACAGCTTCTTGCGAGATAGTTTCGCATCCGACGACCATCACTGCAGCAACGACGAAAAGGACGAGATGGCGCATGCGACGTACCTCCAACTGAGAGCCACCGATTGATCATCATGCTTCCATGCAAGTGGGGGCCTCCTCCCACGTGTCCGTCGACAAGTCGTTTCCAGGTTTCTCGCCAGGAAGTGTATCTCCCCGGCACGAGCGCGTCAAGCCTTTCTACCGAGACTCTCCGTTGACCTTTGTGGGAACTGCTCCTCTCTACGGGCAGAAAAACAATGAGTTCTGAATTCCGCCCCATCGCGGACAACAAGCCGGCCTTGCTTAGCCAAACCCGCGTCGCCAGGCGTAGGAATAAAGAAGGGTAGCCGCAAGAGCAATCCTTCCTGGGCATGCCGCAAGGTCGATGAGCACGCCGGGAGAACATCTATGTGCGGAGCCAGCCATCCCCCAAGTCCACGTCCGCAGCAGCCAGAAACGAATGTGGACCCCGGGGCTTACCATCTCAGAACTCCCGGCGCGACGAACCGGGGAACCCCTTTCATGGGGGCCGTGTCCTTCTTGTAGTGGTCGCGTTCATATAGCGGATACCACCGCCCGTCCGGACGGGGGGAGAAGTCCACAAGCGTGTTGCCCTTGAGATGGCAGGTGTACTTGATCGTCGAGGACTCCGGGTTCACGTCCCTGCGCGGGTCGGTCGTCCAAAGCTGACGGGTGAGGACGGTGTGGCAAACCGTCTGCTCTTGCACGGGGAAGGTGAAAACGATCTCGTCTCCCCGCTTCAGCCCATCGAGGATCGCGTAGTTGCCGACCCATCGGAGGTCCCGTTCCGCGCCGTCCGCGCGGCAGGCGACCTTTGACCGGTCCGCCCAGTTCGGAATGCGAAGAGAAAGCGACCGCGCCGTCTTGTTCCTCAGGACGACCCTGCCTTCGCAGGGCAGGTAACTGTCAACGTCCATCCATGGCGAGGCGCGATTGAGAAGGAGGTTCACCTGGACGTGGCCACGCGGCGCTTCGCGAATTATGCCCTCCCAGGCGAAGTATAAGGCCAGCGCTCCGTTGGGCGTGCAGCACTGCATGGAACTCGAACGCGGAACCTGCCCGAGGTCGGCGAAGTCCCAGAAGATGCCGAGGCTCTTCTCTATCACGCGCTCGGTGGTTATGTACCGCCGATCCTCGGCCGGCGGCCAGCCCTCGGGGATGCCACGGGGAAACTGAGCGTGCAAGCGGCGCAGACGCCCCGGCCGATCCTCGAAAGGCGGCCCGGCCTCGGAAACCGCCTCAAGGTGGGCGGCATCGAGAACCTGCTGCTCGACGAGCTGGTTTCGCACGTAGCCGTCCGCATCGTCCCAGTAATCGCCTATCCCGGCATCCGTGAGCTTGATCGCGAGGGCGATCATGTCGGAAATCGTGCAGGTCTCCCCGAACAGTCCAAACCTTGCGATCCCGTGGTTGCGCCCGTATTCGTAGCCGAAGCGGACGAACTCCTTGGGGTCCTTGTCGCCCGTCGCAACCGCGTATTCGATGAGGGCGAGCAGCGTGGCGGTGTGCCCATGGAAATGTCCCTCGAAATGGGCGTGCTCATAGCCGACGATCTTGGCCGCCTTGACGAACGGGAGCGTGTTCGGGAGGTAAACGTTCGGCCATCCGTACTCCGAGCCCCAGAAGCGTTCCTGCATGATGTAACGCACCAGCTTCCCCGCGGTCTCGAGAGCCTTCCCATCGCCGCTCATCTCGTACCAGCGGGTCAGGGCGCGGATGGGGCCGGCCTGGTAGACGAACATCGAGCGCTCTCGGCCCTCGCCTTCGGACTCGGCTTCGTCGGTGCAGTACCAGCCCGACCTGGGATAGCAGTAGCCCTCGCGCACCCTGCCCCTCTCGCCAGCCATGCCGAGCGGGTAGTAGGCATAGTCGCCCCTGTCGATGGCGATGCGGCAGAGCCCGTCCGCCATCGCGCCGATGCGGTCCAGCCACGCCGTGTCTCCATCGAAGCCATGAAGGGCCATCATGGCCAGCATCATCCGCGACTGCGCGTAGACATTGGCGTAATCCTCGGTGCACACGATATCCCAGGGACGCCTGGGGCCGACCGGCGCGTAGGCAAGGCCATCGTCGCCAATCCACGAGACCAGACAGTCCTTCAACCCGTTGAACGACTCCTGGTGCGCGTCGCTCCCGCTCATAACCATCATCATCGGGAAGGCTTCCAGGAACTTCGGCCCACGTGCGCAGAAGCTCCTGTCGTCGCGGACCATGTAGGCGGGGCGGGAGTTGTACATGACGATCCACCAGAACTCGTAGCCGGCCTGCG
>CAZXDF010000244.1:0-10194 GCA_964639345.1 uncultured candidatus Brocadiaceae bacterium
CCCCAGCGCTACGTCAGCCTGACGCAGCTTCACCACTACCTGCTCTGCACTATGCCGTTTCTTCATCTGAGAATCCTTTCCGGACTATTGCCGTATGGATCCTCTCACAACTCCTGGATCAATTCTCGGGGAAGGGGTCAGCTCGGCGCCAGGGCGGTCCGTGGTCTTTGGCCCTACCCATCCTGTTGGGCCTGGTAGGTTTCTTGGATCGCCGCCGTACTTGTGCATTGTGAGAAGCCATTTCTCTCCAGGCCATTCCACTTCAAGCCATTTCTCCCAGTCTGCACGAAGGACTTCCTCTCGCATGGGGCTTAGCGAGATGCGTGCAAATCGGCCACCATCAGGGTGAGGGAGTCGGGCTGTCCACCGAGAGTACTGCGGCACCTCCTGAAGGTCCCACGTCCCATTGATCGCGTCCCAGTTGTTTCCCACGATCGTTACACTGTATCCGGGGTTGTCCTGGGACTTTGTCGCGGAGGGTTGTGCCTGCGCCGTCCCCTGGCCTGTCCTGGTCACACCCAGCGTCACACCGAGCCCGATAAGGATGGCCAGCGCCACGACAGGTGCGAGCATCAAGGGCCATCGCCCACGAACTTTCCCTTTCATAGCAACTCCTCCTTTCGCTGAAGGCAACTCCGCCGCCCGTGTGACGCCCCGAAAGTGCGCCCCCTCTGGCCAGGAAGCTCAAGAAACGTGACCTGGCGCTATCGTTTATGGACCACGACGGTGCCTCCGTCGTAGGGACCGTACGCAGATTGGTAAGGCTCGGCGTCCGGGTGCTGCGTGGTGTTTGGGCCTACCCATCCTGTTGGAACTCGCACGTTTGGATCGCGGAGCTTGTGCAATGTGACAAGCCATTTCTCTCCAGGCCATTCCACTTCGAGCCCTTGCTCCCATGCTGCACGAGAGGCTTCCTCGCGCATGGGGGTTAGCGCGATGAGTGCAAATGGCGGCCCATCAGGGTGAGCGGGTCGGGCTGTCCACCGGTCCTTCCCCCGGACCGTCACCTTGCGAAGGTCCCACGTCCCGTTGACCATCGCGTATGTGTTCCCTCGGATCGTTATGCGGTATTCCGGGTGATCCTCGGACGTTGTGGCCGAGGGTTGTGCCTCGGGCGCCCCCTGGGCGGACGTCGCCTCGCCTGTCCTGTTCATCGCCAGCGTCACACCGAGCCCGACCAGCAGGGCCGACGCCACAATGAGTGCGACCAGTAAGGACCACCGCGCACGGATTTGTCCTGCCATGACTCTTCCTCCTTATCCCTTTAGCTGAAGAACAACTGAGTTTATCGTTGGTACGAGAGCTCGAGATTGGGCCTCCTCCGGCGCACGCATAAAGGCGACTCAGAACAGGGAGTACCGGACCCTGTTATGGACTATGATGGTTGATGGACTATGATGGTTGACGGACTATCATGGTTGATGGACTATCATGGTGCCTCCGGTGCAGCCGCCCTTATCGTGTTCGTAAGGCCCGGCCGGGTAGTCTGTCACGTTTGCGTCTACCCATTCCGTTTCCGGTGCGATCAGGTGGTAGAATACTGCTCTCCATGTGTTTGACGAACAGTAGAGCTCAAGCCCGGTGAATGGCTCTTCCAGCTCGGCGTGCCAAATGCAGTATGAGCCAGCTTGGGTGAGGTCCCACGTGTCATTGAGGGGGCTGCATACGTTTTCGTCGATCGTTATGTCGTAAGATGGGTACTCCGAGCAGCTTGACGGGCAGGTCGCCTGACTTGTCCTGGGCACGCCCAGCCCGATAACGAGGGCCGACGCCACGACAAGCACGAGCCACAGCCGCCCTTTCGCACGAACTTTCCCTTTCATAACAAATTCTCCTTTGCCTGATGTCTGAAGGTGACTATGCCTCGGCTGGGGCGCGCCCCGTCCCCTTTGCTCTGCCCTCCGACACCGCTGCTGGCACTGGCCGCCGGCTACCCTACTTGCACTACGCCCCCCCGTTTCACGAACCTCACTCCTATCGTACCCACCCCCTGCGCTGTTTGTCAAGGGCAATTTCTCATTTTTCTGGGGTCCTTTTCGCGTGGTTTGCCTCCCGCGGCTTGCCGCTTCTTTGCCTGGTTCAGGCACTGTTCAGGCGGGCCTCAGGCGCGTGTCGTGCATGGGGCCGTGATGCGGCCATGCCGCACCGGCCGGACCCCCCGTTCCATGGCGCAGCATCCCCCTCCGACCCTCCATCCATGCCACGGTCAGGCCCGAAATGGCGGCCCTGATGCCGGCGAATCGCCCTGCTTTCGGGCGTAGATCGGGTGGCAACCCCCTACCCTTCCGGCGGCGCAATGGGTCGCCGGCAACTCTGCGGAACGGGAAAAGTCGCCCAGGAAAGTGCTGGAAAAACCTACAGTAGTCGGCTATGATGGCGGGTGAGGTAGATCGGCGAAGCCGAGCGGATATGACATGCTGCGGGGAGACGGGGATGGCGGAGATGGATCGGCTCTGGGCGCCCTGGCGTATGGAATACGTGCAAGTGCCTGATAAGCAAGGAGATGGGTGCTTTCTGTGCAGGGCTGCCGAGATCGATGATGAGCGCGAAAACCTCGTTCTCTGGCGCACCGAGTATTCGCTCGCCGTGGTCAACTTCTTCCCATACAACAACGGGCATCTGCTCATTGCGCCCAGGGCCCACAAGGCGGATCTCGGGGACCTGACGGCGGATGAGCTTGACGACCAGATGGCGCTGCTCGGGCGGTGTCATCGCGCACTGGCGGCGGCCATGCACCCGCACGGGTTCAACATAGGTATGAACCTGGGACAGGCGGCGGGTGCGGGGGTGCCCGGGCATGCGCATTGGCACATTGTTCCGCGCTGGCAGGGGGATGCCAACTTCATGCCGATCGTCGCGGATACCAAGGTGATTCCCCAGTCGCTGGAGGCCCTGTGGGAGCTGCTCAGACGCACGGACGTGGCCCTGTGAGCCGCTACTGACGGACGCGGCAAGGACGGTGGAAGGCATGCGCACGGACATCGAACGGCGTGAGGACGCACTGCTGGCTCCCTGGGGGATGAGGAGCGCAATGTCCCGCGGGCGCACGCACCCGGAGGCCGAGCATCCCTACCGCACCGCCTACCAGCGCGACCGGGACAGGATCGTCCACTCCCGGGCCTTCCGCCGGCTGGAATATAAGACGCAGGTCTTCCTCAACCACGAGGGCGATCACTACCGCACCCGGCTGACTCACACCCTGGAGGTGGCGCAGCTCGGGCGCACGATGGCGCGCGCCCTGGGCCTGAACGAGGACCTGACCGAGGCCATCGCGTTGGCCCACGACCTGGGGCATACCCCGTTCGGCCATAGCGGGGAGGCCGCACTGGCCGAGATGATGGCGGGCCACGGGGGCTTCGAGCACAACCGGCACGGCCTGAGGGTGGTGGACGTGCTGGAGAGCCACTACCCGGGCTTCCCGGGCCTGAACCTGACGTACGAGGTGCGCGAGGGCATCGCGAAGCACACCACGCGCTGGGACGTTCCGCCGCCGGAGGGGAGTTTCGTCGACGGCCCTCCCCTGCTTGAGGCCCAGCTGGTGGAGCAGGCGGACTCGATAGCCTACAACAACCACGACCTGGACGACGGCCTCCGCGCCCGGATTCTGAAGGACGAGGACCTCGCCGGCGTGAGGCTCTGGGCGGAGGCCGCCGAGGCCGTGCGCGGGGAGATGGGCGAGCTGCCGGCAGCCCAGCGCCGATGGCAGACCATACGCTGCCTGGTCAACCGCTACGCCACCGACCTGATAGAGAACAGCCGCTCCGAGATCGAGGCGCGCGGCCTGCGCAGCCCCGAGGACGCGCGGGCCCAGGAGGGCAATGTCATCGGCTTGAGCCCGGAGCTTGACGCATTGAAGCGGGAGATGGAGGGGTTCCTGAGCGAGTCGCTCTATCGCCATCACCGCGTGATGCGCGTGTGCAACAGCGCGCGGCGTTTTGTCGAGGCTATCTTCCGGGAGCTTGTGGAGCACCCCGAGGAATTGCCGCCCGAGTATCGCAAGTGGACGGACAGCCCGCCGGACGAGGAGGCCCTCATGCGGGCCGTCTGCGACTACGTGGCCGGCATGACGGATCGATACGCCCAGGACCAGTACCTCCAATTCTTCCAGCCATACCAGAAGCTCTGATGCCGAGACTGCTGATCAAAGATGGCCCGGGAAGTGGCGACCTGTTCGAGCTCGGGCAGGAGGAGGCCCCGGTCGGCCGGGACCCCGAGAACGCCCTGCGCGTGGCGGACCGGACGGTGTCGCGGTTTCATGCCGTCGTTAAAGAGGAAAAGGGCGTCTACCACGTCCGGGACCTTGACAGCCATAACGGCACCCAGGTGAACGGTCAGCGCGTCCGGCGGCGGCCGCTCTTCCACATGGACGAGATCCGCCTGGGCAACGTGGTCCTGGTCTACCTGGAGGAAGATGTAACGGACATCGACGCGCTTCTCCAGTCCCACGACTCGGAGCCGGAGATCACGCAGACCATCAACCTCGACGAGGTGGCCCTGGACGACGTGACGGCCGGGAGCCGTCAGGAACTGGTCGCTTCGAATCAGCGCCTGCGCGCGCTCACGGAACTGGGTCAGGCCGCCGGCACGGTCCGAAGCCTGCCGCCGCTGCTGGACCTGCTCATCGACAGCATAAGCCGCACCCTGGCCCCGGACAGGGTCGTGCCTATCCTGCGACAGGAGGACGGCTCTCTCATGCCCTACATCCGCTCCAGGAGCCAGTTCGCGCGGGGCATGGAGGAGATCGGCATAAGCAAGGCGGCCGTGGAGCACTGCCTGGAGAAGGGCGTGGCGGCCCTTAGCCGGTCTCGGCCGAGAAAGGGCGCACCCGCTGGCGGCGTGCCCGCTGGCGGCGCGGCCGGTGGCCACCGGATCGCCAGCGTGCTGTGCGCGCCGCTGAAGGTCGGCAGCAAGGTCCGCGGTGTCGTCTACTGCGACCGCGTGGGACGCGCCGAGGGCTACAAGCGGCCCGACCTGCAATACATTTCCCTGCTGGCGAACCAGATCGCCGTGGCCATGGCGAACATCCGGGACATGGAACAGATCGCCGCCCGGGCCCGCAACCTGGAACTCGCTGTGGAGGGCGAATACGACATCCTGGGGCAAAGCCCCTCAATGCTGAGGGTCTACGATTTCATACATAAGGCGTCCCCCACCGACGCTAGCGTGCTGATCTGTGGGGAGAGCGGAACCGGGAAGGAACTGGTCGCCCGCGCGATCCACCACCACAGCAGGCGCAGCAAGGGCACCTTCGAGGCCGTCAACTGCGCGGCCATGAGCCCCACGCTGATAGAGAGCGAGCTGTTCGGCCACGTCCAGGGGGCCTTCACGGGGGCGGTTGCCGACCACCCAGGCCGGTTCGAACTCGCCAATGAGGGCACCATATTCCTGGACGAGATCGGGACGCTGCCCCTGGAGTGCCAGACCAAGCTGCTGCGCGTGCTGGAGGAGGAGACGGTGCGGCGGGTGGGCGATGTGAAGGACCGCGCGGTGGACTTGCGGGTAGTGGCGGCGAGCAACCAGGACCTGGACCGCGCCCAGCGGGAGGGGGCATTCCGGGAGGACTTGTTCTACCGGCTGAACGTCCTGCGGGCCGACCTTCCGCCCCTGCGTGAGCGCGGCGACGACATTGATCTGCTGGCGAATCACTTCCTGCAGAGCCTCAGCGAGAAGTGCGGGCGCACCCTTCGGGGTTTCTCCGCCGAGGTCGCGAGCGCGTTCCGGCTCTACAGGTGGCCCGGCAACGTCAGGGAGCTCAAGAACGTCGTGGAGCGCATGGTCATCATGGGCGAAGAGGAGGTCCTCGAAGCAGACCTGCTCCCGCCCGAATTGAAGGAGGCGGTCCGGACCGAGCCCGCCGTCCGGCAGCCGGCCGATGTGGGCACCACCGCCATGCAGCCCCTGGAGCAGGTCGAGAAGCGCTACATCCTGGAGGTGCTCAGGAGGACGAATGGCAACAAGAAGAAGGCCGCCGAGATACTCGGCATGGACCGGAGCACCCTGTATGCGAAGCTCAAGCGCTTCGAGCCGGAGCCACAGGCCGACCGCGCGGGGCGGCCTGCGGACGGGGCGAAGCGACGCAGTTGAACCCCAGTAGGCGTCTGCGCAAGGTTCTCGCGAGAACTTGTTGCTTTTGGCGCCGTAGCAGTTATAATGCGTCATATAAGGGATAATTTCATTCATAATAGGTGAACCCCCGGGGTGGCGGCTGCCTCGGCGGGCTGGAGGTCTCAATGGCAATCTGGATTCTAAGGGGGCTTTTCATCATTGCCGGAACGGCGGCGGCATATAATCTCTGCCCCGAGGGCCGGGATCCCTACCATTTCATGCTCCTGGGCCTGCTCATCGGAGGCCTGCTGGTCCTTGCCGAATGGTTCCTTAGCCGTAGTCCCATTTCCGTGATCACCTCCGTCGTGTTCGGCTCTATCGTTGGCATGGTGCTGGCGGTGCTGACCCTCGCCGTGGTGGAAATGGCGATCGGGAGAATCGACAACTCGATCGTGCGCAACAACCTGCTGCTCGCCCTCGCCGTCGCATTCATATACCTGAGCGTGGCGTTCCTCTACCAGACGCGGGACAAGTTCCGCGTGGTCATCCCGTACGTTGAGTTCCGACGTGAGGATAAGGGCGCCAGGCCCGTTATTCTGGACACGAGCGTGATAGTGGACGGACGCATCACCGACATCGTGCGCGCCGGCGTCATCGACGGGCCCGTTATCGTGCCGCAGATCGTCATGGGCGAACTGCACCATATCGCCGATTCCGAAGACAAGCTCAAACGAGAGCGCGGGCGGCTCGGCCTGAAGGTGCTCGCGCAGTTGCGTGATGACCCTAAGGTGGACGTACGCATCGAGCACATCGAGACGGACGGACGCCGCTCGGTGGACGAGCAGCTCATGGAGGCGGCCAAGAAGCTCAACGCGCGCATAATGACCAATGACTTCAACCTGAACCGGCTGTCCGGCCTCGAAGAGATCGACGTCCTGAATGTGAATGAACTCGCCAACGCCCTGAAGCCCATCGCCCTGCCGGACGAGTCCATCTCCGTGAAGCTCATCAAACGCGGCGAGCAGGCCGGCCAGGCGGTCGGCTACCTCGGCGACGGCACGATGGTCGTCGTCGAGGAAGCCACCACAATGCTTGGCGAAGAGACCGAGATCGTCGTCACCAACACCATCACCCGCGACACGGGGCGGATGATATTCGGCCGGCTTCCCGGCTCCGACCCTACCCCTACGCCGCCCACGCGCTCCCGCCGGCCCCGGTAGAGGCCCCGGCGGCCCAGAGAGTCACTCGACTCACACACACAAATATGCGCCCAAGCGCCGCCCACGAGTCCCGACCTGACGCCCCGCCGGCATTCACAGCCGTTGTCCCCGCCGCCGGCGCGGGCGCGCGCATGGGCGGGCGTAAGCCGCTCCTGCCCCTTGCCGAGGCGCCCATCCTACTGCACACCCTCCGACGGCTCCGCCTGGCGCGGGGCTGCGCGGGGCTTGTGCTCGCCGTCCACGCCGAGGACATGGACGCGGTCGCCGGGCACCTGGAAGAGGCCGGCCGGCAGGAAGGCGACCTGCTCGTGGCGGCTACCCTCGTCGAGGGCGGGCGAAACCGTCAGGAAAGCGTCCTCGCCGCTCTCCGCGCGGCCGACCCGGGCGTGCCGCTTGTGCTCATCCACGACGCCGTACGTCCCCTGGTGCGCCTAAGCGTGATCGAAGACGTCGCCGCCCGCGCCGCCGAATGCGGGGCGGCCATCGCCGCCGCGCCCGCTGTGGCCACCATAAAGGAAGTCGGCCCCGACGGCGTCATCCGCGCCACGCCTCCCAGGGACGGCCTCCGGATGGCCCAGACCCCCCAGGGGTTCCGGCGCGAGCTGGCCCTCGAGGCCCACCTGAAGGCATGTCGCGACGCGTTCGTGGGCACCGACGACTCCCTGCTGGTCGAGCGGATGGGGGGGCGCGTGGCCGTCGTCGAGGACCGCCCGGACAACATCAAGATCACCACCCCGGAGGACCTCGTCGTGGCCGAGGCCATCCTCGCCTGGCAGCGCAGGGAAGGCCTGCCCGAGGCTGGCAGTTTAGCGCCTGAAGCCCATCGCTGAGAGGTGACAATCGAACATGAGTACTGAAGGCGGACCACTGAAAGCTGGCCCCTCCGAACGCGTGGCCGTGATCGGCTGCGGCGGATGGGGCACCGCGCTCGCCCTGCTGCTGGACGGGCTGGGGCACCGCGTGATCATGTGGGGCGTCGAGCCGGACTACATGGCCGAGGTGCGCCGCACCCGCCTGAACCCCCGCTACCTGGCCGAGATTCCGATCCCAGAGTCCGTCGGGCTTACCGGTGAGATGGCCGAGTGCGTCGATGCCTCCGACCTGGTCGTCGCGGCCACCCCGACCCTCTACCTGCGCAGCGTCTGTGAACGCCTCGCGCCGCTCCTGGAGGCCGGGCAACTCGTGGTCAACGTGGCCAAGGGCATCGAGGAGCGCACGCTGCTGACGGGCAGCCAGATCATATCGGACGTATGCGGGCCGGCCGCGCTGATTGCCGGCCTCTACGGGCCGAGCCATGCCGAGGAGGTGGCGCGCGGGATGCCCACCACCGTGGTGGCCACCAGCCGCGTCCCCGAGGCCGCGCGCGCGGTGCAGAGGGCCTTCATGGCGCCCCACTTCCGCGTCTACACCAACACGGACGTGGCGGGCGTGGAGCTGGGCGCGGCGCTCAAGAACGTGATCGCCATTGCAGCGGGCGCCTGCGACGGGCTCGGCTTCGGCGACAACGCCAAGAGCGCGCTGCTCACCCGCGGCCTGGCCGAGATAGCGCGCCTGGGCGTCGCCATGGGGGCCCGACCCGCCAGCTTCGCCGGCCTCACGGGCCTGGGCGATCTGATCACCACCTGCGTCAGTCCCTTCGGGCGCAACCGCGCCGTGGGCGTGCGCATCGCGCAGGGCGAGACCCTGGAGCAGATTCTGGCCGGCATGGACCAGGTCGCGGAGGGCGTCCGGACGACGCGTTCGGCCTGCGAACTGGCCGACCGCCACGGGGTGGACATGCCAATCACGCGCGAGGTCCATGCGGTGCTCTTCGAGGCCAAGAAACCCCTCGACGCCCTCCGTGACCTGATGCAGCGCGCGCCGCGTCCGGAGCTGGACGAGAACGCGTAAGAAATGCCCTGTGGGTGCCACGGGCTAAGGCTTGGTCGCCGCGGCGACCGAGCCTTGCCCGTGCCCGAGGGCGCTGTGCAACGCACGGACAAGCCTGATGGCTTGGTCCGGCCGGCCTTCGCAGCCGAAGCTGCTTCGGCGGAGTAGGCTGGCACACCCACAACAGGGGCCACCTCAGCCACGCCCGGGTCAGCAGCCCGTCCTCCGCAACTCGTGCCGGGGGGCGCGGTGTGCTAAGATAGCCCCTCGGGCGCTGCGTGCGATCCAACCCGTTCGACGGGTCTCACCGGCCCGAACGCAGCATTTCCCGATTCCCTTCTTGCCTGTATTTGGCGCCAATGGCCGGCCCCCTAACCTCTGTCTTCCGAAAGCGCGACCTGACCTCGGGGTCGCTGGCGGGGAACCTGTTTCACCTGGCTGCCCCGCTGGCCGTCGGGGCAGCGCTGCACGCCCTTTATGGCATTGTCGACGCCTTCTGGCTCGGGAGGTTCGGCGCCCACGCCATCACCGCCCCCGGCGTGAGCCTGCCGTTCCTTTTCATCGTAATCTCCCTTGGCATGGGGTTCGGCCACGCCGGGACTCCACTGGTGGCCCAGCACACCGGAGCGGGACGGCACCAGGACGCCTATCACGTGGCGGGTCAGATTCTGCTGCTGCTCTGCGTTCTGGCGGGCGTCATGGCCTTGCCGGCCGTCGTGTTCGCCCCGCAACTGCTGGCCCTCGCCCGGGTGAAGGACGGGGTGGCCGTGATCGCCGTCCCTTACCTTCGGATCGTCATGCTTGGGATCCCCCTGACGGCCCTGGCGATAGGCTACGGCTCAGTGCTGCGAGCACTGGGAAACTCGATCACGCCTGTCCTGATCGCGGTCTGCTCCAACATCTTTAACGCGCTGCTCGACCCGGTGCTGATCTTCGGACTGGGCGGCTTTCCGCGGCTGGGCGCCACCGGGGCGGCCCTGGCTACCCTGGCCTCGCAAGTATGCGCCGCGCTGGTGTGCCTGGTGCTGATAAAGCGACGCCACGCCGGCCTTCAGATCGG
>CAZXDF010000245.1:0-3641 GCA_964639345.1 uncultured candidatus Brocadiaceae bacterium
CGGTGGCGCGCATAGCCGACCGGTTGGCAGGCGTCTTCGTACCTTTCGTGCTGGCCGTGGCGTTGCTGACTGCCCTCGCCTGGTGGATGGCCGGCGCAGGAACGGAAATGATTTTCACCCGCATGGTGGCGGTGCTGGTGATTGCCTGCCCCTGTGCCCTCGGCCTAGCCACGCCGATTGCGATCCTTGTCGGTACCGGCGCCGGAGCGCGCCGGGGAATTCTCTTCCGCAACGCCGCCGCCCTGGAATCCCTCCAGCGCATCGACACGCTGCTGTTTGACAAGACCGGAACGCTGACTACGGGCGAGCTGACCGTCACGCGCCTCTCGCCGGCGCCGCAGGTGGAGGGCGCGACGCTCCTGCAGACGGCGCTCACCCTGGAGCAGAACTCCCGCCACCCCGTCGCCCGCGCCGTGGTGGGCGTGGCGGAGCGGGCCAACATAATGCCCCTGGAGGCCAGCGATGTGCAGGAGGTCGCCGGAAGGGGCGTTCAGGGTCTGGTGGGTGGTGAGGAAGCGTTGGTCGGCCGTGGCCAGTGGCTGGAGGACCAGGGGGTCGACATGAGCACCGTCCCGCATGACAAGATCCCCGACGTCGAAGGCATGAGCCTACTGTTTGTGGGCCGGGCAGGGCGTTGTATCGGGTGGATCGCGCTGGAGGACCGCGCCAGGCCCGAAGCGCAACAGGCCACCGCCGAGCTCAAGGCGCTGGGTGTGCGGCGGCTGACGGTGCTCACGGGCGATCGCTGGAGCGTGGCCAGAAAGGTGGCCGGCGAGCTGGGCTGCACAGAGGTGCAGGCTGAGTGTCTGCCCGAGCACAAGCTGCGTCTGGTGGAGGCGATGCGTGCGGAAGGCAACACGGTGGCCGTGGTCGGTGACGGCGTCAACGACGCCCCCGCGCTGGCCGCCGGCGACCTGGGCATCGCCATGGGGGCCGCCGGGAGCGACGTGGCCATCGGCAGCGCATCCATCGCCCTGATGAGCAACGACCTGGGGCGGTTGCCGTGGCTGGTGCGGCTCTCCCGGCAGCTCAAGCGCGTCATCTTGCAGAACCTCGGCATCGGCCTCGTCTTCATGCTGGGCTTCACCGTGTTGGCGACCCTGGGCATAATCGGCCCGATCGAGGCCGCCATCGTGCAGATTGTGAGCTCTTTCATCGTCATCTTCAACAGCGCAAGGTTGGTGCGGTTTGGCGAGAACCTGTTGCCACATAACCCCGCGGCTGCCGTGAGCGACGCTACGGCTGCCAGCACCGCCTAGAGGAATTGCCGACCGTGGCGAAGCAAATCGAAAACGTGATCGAGACCATCGGGCTGACCAAGGTCTACAAGGATTTCTGGGGACGGGGTCGCGTGCGCGCCCTCGACTCGCTCGACCTAACGGTAAGGAAGGGTGAGGTCCTCGGGCTTCTCGGGCCGAACGGCTCCGGCAAGACCACCATGGTGCGCCTGCTCCTGGGGCTGCTCTTCCCCACGCAGGGGCGCGCGTTCGTGTTCGGCAGAGACCCCAGCAACATCGAGCTCAAGAAGAGCCTCGGCTACATGCCCGAGGAGTCCAACCTCTACAGCTACCTGAATGCCGAGGAGACGCTGCATTTCTTCGGGCGCCTGTTCGGGCTCTCGCGGGGGGAGCGCACCAAGCGCGTGGACTCCCTGATCGGCATGGTAGGGCTGGAGCGGGCGCGGCGCCGCCCGGTGGGCGAGTTCTCCAAAGGCATGGCGCGGCGCATCGGACTGGCGCAGGCCCTGATAAACGACCCTGACCTTCTGATCCTGGACGAGCCGACCTCCGGCCTGGACCCGATCGGCACACGGGAGATGAAAGACCTGATCACGATGCTTCGCGGCCGGGGGAAGACCATCCTGCTGTGCAGCCACCTTCTGGCCGACGTGGAGGAGACCTGCGACCGGGTCTGCATACTCTACGGGGGGAAGGCAAGGGCCATGGGGAGCGTAGACGAGCTGCTCGTGCGCCAGGAGATGATGCAGATCCGCGCCCCAATGGTTTCCGAGGCCGCGGTGAAGCAGATAACGAACCTCATTCACGCCGACGCGGGCCTGGAAGCTCACATCGAGGTCGGCTCGCCCACGCAGAAGCTGGAAGAGTTCTTTCTGGACGTGGTCAAGCAGGCCCGGCGGGAGAGGCTCGTCACTGCGGGCGCAGAGGCCGGCGGCCCCGCCGCCGAGTTCCTCACAGGTGAGGCGGAAGAGGCGGAAGGGGTCGGGCTCGTGGACGAACTGGTGGCGGCAGGGCAGGATGCGCAGGCCCAGGAAGGAGCGGCCGAGGAGCCGGCTCCTGAGAAGCCGGTGGCACTGGTGTCGGGACCCGACACGCAGGTGCTTCAGGGCTTGGTCGAAGGCGCCGAGGAAGCCGGGCGGCAGGAGACTCAGGCCGAGCTGGAACTCGAGCCGGTCGAAGACACCGAAGTCGGCGTGCGGCACGATGTGCTTGACGATCTACTCGAGGACGGCAGCGAAGGCGGCGACAGGGACGATTCGGACACGGACACATGAGGAACATACTCTACTGGGCCGTTGGCGGCGCGCGATGGCTCGTGCGACAGTTCAAGGCAGTCGTGCGATGGCTTGTGCGGCTGACCCCGGAGGTAATGGGGGCGTTGCTGCTTGCCTTTCTGCTGCCGCTGCTCTACTTCTGGTTCCAGGGCATTGCTGAGGCGGCGCAGAAGATATGGGCCGACCCCGGCGCGTTCTTTTCGTCCCGGGGCGTCCCGATTTCGGCCCTTGCCTGGGGGTGGTGCCTCGTAGCGACGGGCCTGCTGGCGTGGCCGATCCTTCGGCGGTGGGGGTTGATCTGGGCGGTGGCGCGCAAGATGATCATCGAGGCCATCCACCGCAAAGTCATCGTCGTTCTGCTGATCTTCTTCATCGTGCTCATGCCCTCGCTGCCGTTCATACTGAAGACCGAGGGCAACGTGAAGAGCCAGGTCCAGATCGTCATAACCTACGCCCTGGCGCTGGGTCAGGTGCTGCTGTCGCTGGTGGCGGTGTTTCTGTGCACGGCCTCGGTCTGCGGTGAGATCGACCGCGGGCATATCCACGTGCTGGACCCCAAGCCGCTGGCACGCTGGCAATACCTGGTGGGCAAGCTGCTCGGGGTGACCATTCTGTGTTCGACCATCATGTTCCTGATGGGCGGGGCGGTCTACGGCTTGGCGCGGTACGTGGTGCGCGACAGGGACTTTGCGCATCTTTCGCCCCTGGAGTGGGGCCGGGCGCGCAACAGCATCGTGCAGGCGCGCGAGGAGGTCCTTGTCACGCGCCGTCGGGTGGAGCACTCGGTGCCGGACTTCGACGAGGATGTGGATAGGGACATCCGCGAGCTGCGCGAGAGGGGCGAACTGGGGGCGCGGGTTACCCGCGAACTGAGGGAGCGGGAGATTCGCAGCAGGCTGCGCAACAAGCATATGAGCGTCAAGGGCATGTCCGGGAACATGTGGAAATTCGATGGCCTGAAACCCGACCCCACCCTGCCGATCTTCCTGCGCTTCAAGCCCGTGCGGTTCGAGCCCCAGGCGCCAAAGAAGGTGACCGGCTACTGGGAGGTCTACCATG
Organism: uncultured candidatus Brocadiaceae bacterium; assembly: GCA_964639345.1. Classification (GTDB taxonomy): domain Bacteria; phylum Planctomycetota; class Brocadiia; order SM23-32; family SM23-32; genus CAZHPE01. The sequence continues at coordinate 3,572 of CAZXDF010000245.1, forward strand.
ACGTTCCGCTCGCCGAGGCTGAACCGGGGGGCGAGAAGCAAAAGCCCAAGCTCATCTACAGGCACGATAG
>CAZXDF010000246.1:0-3907 GCA_964639345.1 uncultured candidatus Brocadiaceae bacterium
CCCCAGCGCTACGTCAGCCTGACGCAGCTTCACCACTACCTGCTCTGCACTATGCCGTTTCTTCATCTGAGAATCCTTTCCGGACTATTGCCGTATGGATCCTCTCACAACTCCTGGATCAATTCTCGGGGAAGGGGTCACTCGGTCCACACGTCCCACCGCGGGTGCGGCCCTGTCTGCCGAGAGCGTCATGGCGTCAGCAGCTCCCCGGTCGGCGAGGTCGACAAGCTCAACCCCGCATCAGGACGGGTTTCCCTGCTGTTCTTGCCGGGCTTTCTTTCGGCCGGCCCTACCAAGCATGAATCCGAGGAACCCGATCAAGATGGCTCCCGCTACGATTGACCTGTACGGGTCGCACAGAATCTGGCACGTTCCACCCAGCACAGGCGCCAGCAGCAGGTGAAGGCCGAGGCCGATGGTGGCTCCCAACAGGGCGCCGAAAGTTATCTTCGCGACCATTGCTGCACCTCCATATCGCGAGAGAATCCAGGCTTGCCAGCAGCGCGCTGTAGCAGCGCGTTGCACGGGCGCCGCCTGAACAACCTCCATTCTCGCGGATTGCCCTCTCGTTCGGCAAGTGGTCTTCTACAAGGCGCTATTGCAGAACCCGCTCCGTCGACCCGAGACCGAATCGACGGTGTAGCCCTCGTGGCGCCCTTCCTCTCCTCACGGCTGCCGCTGCGCACTTGCAAAAACTGTGTGCGCCCCCTATAAATTAGCAGATTCAGCCTGAGAGACCGATGTGGCCCGGGAATTCCTTCAGGTGCGCCTCGGGGGGGGTCATGCACGTCAGGGAACGCAAGAGCGGCCTGTGGGTGGAGTTCGAGAACAACGTCGCAGTGGAGATCCGGCTGCGGGGAAAGGTGCTGGGCGGCATCGGCCGGGTGCGGGCCCATGGACGCGAGCTGCGCAGCGCCGAAGTGCCCATCCTGCCGCTGATTCTGACGCTTGAGGGCTACGAGGTCAGCAGCCTGGAGCTGGAAGATTTTCGGACCGAGCGGGGCGAACTCCACCTTGCCTTTCGGCCCTACCTGCGGCCTGCCTGTCGGTCGCCGCGGCACAGCGCAGGCGCCGATGAGTCGTGGGTCGTCCAGCGGTGGGGGCAGCCACCGGACCGTGACAGGGGGGGGCGGCTCGAGCTTACGCTGAAGGAGGTCAACCGCGTCGCCGGAGCCGTAGAGCTGTCCGGGTTCTCATACGGGTACAAGTTCCGGTCCCGAAAGCACACGGCCTCCTGCATCCACGACCGGGCCACGTGGGAGTTGAACGGGCGCGCCACAGGCAACACGCTCATTGCACGAAGCCACGGTGCGCCGTCGGTCAAGGCGATCCGCACTAAGGACGATTCCTTCACGACCTCGCAGGCCGGAGACGCGGCGGGGGGGAGGCAGTTCCTGCCGCTCTTTTCCGAGATGCAGGGCTTCACGTTTCAGTACGACCGGCACGGGCTGCTCGCGACGGCGTTCGAGGAGCCGTGCCGCTGCTTCTCGCTCATCCAGAAGAACCGGGGTTGCCATTCCATCATTCACTGGCACCAGCTCCGCTCCGAGGACCGGGGCGGCATCTGCTGCCTGGAGTTTCCGGCGCTGGAGGTGATGCACGCCGACCTCAGGGCCCGCAGCGATCTGGACCGTCTGAACCACTACGAGGCCGTCCAGGGGGGGATTTACGGGCGGTACCGGGACCTCGCGGGGCTACAACCCGAACCCGTCCCCTGCACGGCCCGCCTGGACTGCCGCACCTTTTCCCGCGTGGCGGACCTGAAGGCCACAGTGGAGGAGCTGGCCGCTGCCGGCTGGTCGGAGGTGGCTCTGGCGGACCTCTTCGGGGACGAAGCGGCGGCGGACGCGAGCGACTCCGGCAACCCGGCCGGCATCGGCCTCACGCCGGACGTTGAGGCCCGGGCGAAGCAGGTGGCGGACCTGGCTCGAGGCCGGGGGATGCACGTCGGTGCGGTGCTGGATTACGCGCTGCTCGAAGAAGCCATGCTTAACCGGGCGCCTTTGGGCAAGAGGCCGCGGGCGGCACGGGCCGAAGGCGAACCATCCCACAGCGGCCGGGAAAGCGCGGGCGCCAAGTCATGGTCAGGACCTCTGTCGCGGCTCAAGAGGCGGCTCTCGCTGGACGCACTGTATGTGGATTGGCCGCCTGCCGCCGAGGGCGGCAATAACCAGCTTCATGATGCGCTTGTCGAAACCGGGTTTCACCGGACTCTTCAAGATCAAGGCCTTCGCTGCATGTGCAGCCGCAGCGGCGTGTTCGGCGTCTCGACGATGCCTGTTGAATACGCCCTTCTGAGGGGCCGGGAGGTCCTCTTCAAGGATCGCGTAATCCCGTTCCCACGCGCGGAGGTCTTGGAGCAGGGGGATGAGCCGGTAGAGGCGTACTTCCGAGGCTATGCCAACCGGGTATGCTACAGCGTCGCGTACGGGCGCCGCGGAGGCGGCCATCCGACGGGCGCCGAGCACTGGTGGGGGCCTGCGTTCGCCGCGATCAACAGGGCCTACCGTGCGGTCAGCGAACACATGGAACGCCCGCGCCTGCTGGCCGATGAGCTGGGCGTCCTGTGGACCGGGCCTGCCGACGGCGTCAGCGTGCTGTGGGCCTACGCGCCTTTCGAGTGGTACGTGGGGGAGCTGGCACGGGTCTATGACGTGATGGCAGGGCAGGCAGTCGGCGTGGAAGACGGGGCATTCACCCCAGCGGGGGGCGGCGTCTACCTGGTGCAGGACGCGCTGGAACCGTAAGGCGCTGTTGCAGAGCCCCATCCTGGCTTCGGCCGACGGAGCGGGTTCTGCAATAGCGCCTGAGCGCAGCGTCAGGTGCCGGGGCGCCCGAGCCTCTCACGCCAGTCGGGGTGATGGGTCGCGAGGGCGTCCTCAGCGGCTTTCTGCTCGGCGTCCTTCTTGGTGATGCCCCAGCCCGTGCCTTTCTCGGCCTCCTGAACGTATACTGCGGCGAGGAATCGCGCATCGTGGTCCGGCCCGGTCTGCTGCAGCGTCCGATAGGTGGGAGGCTCAAATCCCGCCGCCTGCACCAGTTCCTGCAGTATGCTCTTGAAGCTCGGCGGGTGCCGGCGCTCTTCCGCTTCGTGGATCTCCTGCGCCAGCGAGCGCAGGACGAACTCGCGCGCCTTCTCAAAACCCCCGTCAAGGAATATCGCGCCGACCAAGGCCTCGTAGGCGTCCGCAATGACGGAAGGCGGGTAGTCCTGCCTGCGGGCGAGTCCGCGGTCCACCCGCACGTGCTCGCTCAGCCCGAGCCTTTCCCCTGCGGCGGCCATGCTGCGCCCGCAGACGGCATCCGACCTGATGGCGGTCATCTCGCCTTCGTTCAGCCGTTCGGGGGCGGAAAACAGCCGCGCAGCCACCACCAGCCCGGCCACCGCGTCGCCGAGGAACTCGAGGCGCTCATACGACCAGAGGCCCTGGCCGGCCAGCGAAGCGTGCGTCAATGCCTTGTTGAGGAGGGAGATGTCGCGGAAGGCGTACCCGATGGCCTTCTGCAGTTCGTCGAGAGGATCGGCGTTCTGACTCACGCTGCTCCTCCGTCAGATCGGTGTGTGCCGGGGGCCGCTAGCCAAGACTTGCAAGGGCATCCGCTTCGGTCTCGAAGGTCAGGAACGCCCCGTCCACCTGCGCAAGGGAAAACGTGTCCGTAGCCTGTTCGCTGAGGCCCGCAACCAGGAGCTTTCCGCCGTACTGTCCCACCGCTCTTGCGCATTCGATGAAGGTGGCCAGCGCGCTCGTATCCACGCGTTTTGCACCTTCCAGGCTCAACACGATGGTTTTCGCCTTGTCGCGCACCAGCTCATGCAGGGCCGCGCGCACGCTCGGCGAGTTCTCAATGACTATCGAACCGCCCAGCCTGACGACGACGGCCCCGACGGCATTCTCCACCTTGATCT
>CAZXDF010000247.1:0-2733 GCA_964639345.1 uncultured candidatus Brocadiaceae bacterium
TTCGAGCGGTCCATGGCCTTCTCGCCGAAGTGGCCCGGGAACAGTATCCTGGACAGCAGGCTGACGATGCGCACCACCATGTCCCGCCGCGGCAGGGGGTAGGTGCACACATGGTCCACCGTGCCGCGCGCCGCCAGGGCCTCGATGAGCCCGTTCACAATGCCGGGAAGCTGGGCCTTGGCCGGCCCGCAGCCGTCGCAGATGCCGGCCTGTGCGGCGGGGCATCCGCTCGCTGTGATCTCGTCCGCCATGGATCGTGTTCTCCGTGCCCAGGGTCTGCGGGATCGGGACATGAGGTTCAGTCCCTATTGTGTGCCGAATTCGGGGAGGAATCAATGGAGTATCAGCGGCAGTTATTCCCGACGGGCAGCGTGCCGCTAAATGTCTGTCTGAAAAGGCCTTGCGTGAGGCCGAGAGCGCCGGCGCAGAAAATCTCCGAAAAAATGCTTGACATACTATATCCCGGGATATATCATGCCTTCTATACCACATATGGTATGGATGGGTGGTTAGGGTATCTCCTTCGATTGGTCGTCTTCCCGCTGGCATGGATAGATTTCACAGGAGTTGACGGGGGATGCGCTGTCCGTATTGCAAAGCCGACGATGACAGGGTGGCGAACTCCCGAACGAGTTCCGACGCCACAAGCGTCAAGCGCCGCCGGGAATGCAATATATGCGGGCGCCGGTTCACCACCTACGAGCGCATCGAGGACACGGTGCTGCGCGTGATCAAGAAGGACGGGGGGCGGGAGAACTTCTCGCGCAGCAAGATACTGGCGGGCCTGCGCAAGGCCTGCTACAAGCGTCCCGTATCCGCCGATGCGCTCGAGGAAACCGTGGACGGGATCGAGCGCGAGCTGCACCAGCGTTTTGAGGGCGAGGTGCCGTCCAGGGAGATCGGCGAGCTACTCATGCGGCGCCTCAAGGACCTGGACCAGGTGGCTTTCATCCGCTTCGCGTCCGTCTACCGGGAGTTCAAGGACGTGAGCGACTTCGTCGAACAGGCAGGCATGATGCTCCAGGAGTCCGGCGGCAAAGGGGCAGGGGCCCCCCCCGGAGACTCGACGGGAGCGGAAGATTTCAAGTAACAGGAAAGGACGGGAGCATGTCGATAGAGGTGAATGGACTGGAGCAGAAGGGGCAGGACGGGAGCACCGCCGCCATGGAACACGTGCGCAAGCGCGACGGCCGACTCGTGCCGTTCAACAGCGCAAAGATCGCCGACGCGATCTTCAAGGCGGCGCAGGCGGTGGGGGGGCAGGACAGGGTGCTGGCTGAGGAGCTCGCCGGCGTTGTGACGATGTTCCTGGAGAAGAACTACTGTGACGAGGCGCCCACGATCGAAGATATTCAGGACACGGTCGAGAAGGTCCTGATCGAGATGGGCCACGCCCGCACCGCGAAGGCCTACATCCTTTACCGCGATCGCAGGGCGCGCGTGCGCGGGTCCCTGCGCGTGCGCAAGCCCGCCGACAGCAACGGCGACCCGACCGACATGGCCCTGATGGTCAACACCGGAAGCCAGGACGAGCTTCAGCCCTGGGACCGCGGCCGCATCGCGCGCGCCCTGGAGGTCGAGGCGGACCTGGCGCCGACCGTGGCCGCAGAGATCGCCTCCGGCGTCGAGAAGCGCGTCATCGACAGCGATATGAAGAGAATATCCACCTCCCTGATCCGCGAGCTGGTGGACAACGAGCTGTTCGAGCGCGGGCTCACCCGGCGGCTGGAGAAGCAGGCCGTGCTCGGCATCCCGAAGTTCGACCTCGACACGGTCATCCACTCCAAGAGCAAAGAAAACGCGAACATTTCCCAGAACAACCCCGAGGCGATCAACCTAATGATCGCCGAGAGCACGCTGAAGCAGTATGCGCTTCAGGAGGTCTTCAGCGCGGACGTGGCCGACGCCCACATGCTGGGCAAGATCCACCTGCACGACCTCGGATACCCCACCCGAGTCTACTGTTCGAGCCACTCGCTGGAGTACCTGAAGAAATACGGCCTGCACCTGGTGAACCTCGACTCATCCAGCGCCCCCGCCCGCCACGCCGCCACGCTCACGGGGCACCTGAACACGTTCCTCGCATCCATGCAGGCCTACTACGCCGGGGCGCTCGGGGTGGGGTACATAAACATCTTCTACGCCCCCTACGTCGAGGACATGGACTACGCGCAGATGAAGCAGGAGGCCCAGCACCTCATCTTCAGCTCCTCGCAAAACGCCTTCAGCCGGGGCGGGCAGACCCTGTTCCTGGACTTCAACGTCCACACCGGCGTGCCGGACTACCTCAAGGAGGTGCCCGCCATCGGTCCGGGCGGGAAGTACACCGGGCGCAACTACGGCTCCTACGAAGCGGCGGCCCAACGCTTCTGCAAGGTCATGCTGGACGTGTGGCGGGATGGCGACCAGTACGGGAACGTGTTCGCCTTCCCCAAGTGCGACCTGCATATCGACGACAACACGTTCACCGATCCCAACCAGCGCGAAATCTTCGAGCAGGCCTGCGAGATCGCCGGCGAGAACGGCGCGCCATACTTCGTGTTCGATCGCGACAAGGTGACCCTGAGCGCCTGCTGCCGCCTGCGCACCACGATCACCGACGACCACATGATCCGCCACCCCGAGAGCATGCGCTTCTGCGGGTTCCAGAACATCACGATCAACCTCCCCCAGTGCGCATACCGCGTCGGGCGCGGCGACTACGAGGCCCTGCTGCGGGAGATCGACGAGATG
>CAZXDF010000248.1:0-5015 GCA_964639345.1 uncultured candidatus Brocadiaceae bacterium
TACACCAAGGATCACGAGTGGGTGCGCGTGGAAGGCGATACGGCAGTTGTCGGCGTCACCGACCATGCGCAGCAGGCGGTCGGTGAGATCACGTACGTGGACTTTCCGCCCGTCGGGGACCAGGCGAGGCAGTTCGATGAGCTTGCCGCAGTGGAGTCGGCCAAGGCAGCCTTTGACGTCTTTGCCGTCCTCTCCGGGACGGTCAGTGAGGTCAATGCCGCCCTCGAGGACGCCCCTGAGAAAGTGAACGCCGATCCCTACGGCGACGGTTGGCTCTGCAAGCTCGATGGAATCGACGTTGCCGAATTGGACAACCTCCTGACGCCGGAACAGTATCGAGAGATCCTGGAACGCGAGCAGCAATGAGCTATGTGGCGAACACGCCCGCCCAGCGTGCGGCAATGCTGGATGCCATCGGGAAGTCGACGGATGACCTCTTCGCGGTCATCAGGCCCGAGCTTCGCCCAAGATCTTTCGACCTGCCCGAGGCCCGGTCTGAGCTGGAGGTCCGGCAGATGCTCGGCCGCCTTGCCGCCGAGGGCCGTCATGGGCTCGTGAGCTTTCTCGGCAGCGGCGTCTACGATCACTTCATCCCGGCCGCCGTGGACAGCATCCTCAGCCGCGCCGAATTCTACACGGCCTACACGCCCTACCAGCCCGAGGCGTCGCAGGGAACGCTCCAGGCCATCTATGAGTTCCAATCCGCAGTATGCCGTCTGACCGGCATGGAAGTGGCGAATGCCTCGCTATACGACGGCGGCACGGCGCTCTACGAGGCGGCGATGATGGCACTCCGCCACACCGGGCGGCGCAAGATCGTCCTTGACGAAGCGGTCAATCCGATTTACCGCAACATGTTGCGTTCCCACACCGCTTATCTCTCGGTCGAGTGCTGCGAGTTCTCCGGCGGCGCGGGTCGGACCGACCGCAGTCACATGGCCCAATTGCTCGACCGCACGACCGCGGCCGTCATCGTTCAGAACCCGAACTTCTTCGGGTGCGTGGATGACTTCACCGACGTTACAGAGATGGCCCACGAAAATGGCGCCCTTCTTATCGTCTCCTGCTATCCGCTTTCGCTCGGGTGTCTCAAGACGCCGGGCGAGATGGGAGCGGACATCGTGACGGCCGAAGGCCAGTGCCTCGGCCTGCCGCTCTCCTTTGGCGGCCCGTATCTGGGCATCATGGCGACGCGTCGCAAGCTCGTCCGGAAGATGCCGGGGCGCGTGGTCGGGCGCACGAAGGACAGCGCCGGGCGCGAAGGCTTCGTGCTTTCGCTCCAGGCGCGTGAGCAACACATACGCAGGGCCAAGGCGACAAGCAACATCTGCACGAATGAATCGCTTTGCGCGCTCGGCGCGCTCGTCTATCTCACACTCATCGGCAAGCAGGGCCTCGTGGATGTGGCGAGACTCTGCGCCTCGAAGGCAGCGTATGCGCGGCGCCGACTCCTGGCCATCCCCGGCGTATCGGCCCGGTTTGACGCGCCGGTCTTCAATGAGTTCGTCATTGACCTCCCCCGTCCCGCAGCCGATGTGATCGGCCGACTGATTGAGCATGGCTTTGCCGCCGGCTTTCCGCTTGGCCGATACTACCGGGACATGGACAACTCGATCCTCATCGCCGTCACGGAAAAGCGCACCATGGAAGAGATCGACGCGCTCGTGCGGACACTGGAGAGCGTGCTGTGAAACTGATTTTCGACAAGAGCGTGCCCGGACGCAGAGGGGTGCGTCTTCCCACGTCCGACGTGCCGGATGAAGCCGAGTTCGACCCCGGGCTCTGTCGCGCGGCGCCGGCCGACCTGCCCCAGGTCTCGGAGCTCGATGCCGTGCGCCACTTCACCCGCCTGTCGCAGTCCAACTTCTGCATAGACACGCACTTCTACCCCCTGGGCTCCTGCACGATGAAGTACAACCCGAAGCTCGGGGAGCAGGTGGCGCGGCTCGAAGGTCTTGCCGACCTGCATCCGCTCTTGCCGCACCTGCCCGGCGGAGGGCCGCTCGCGCAGGGAGCGTTCGCCGTCTTGCACGGATGCGAGCAACTCCTGTGCGAGATCACCGGCATGGCCGCGTTCACCACGCAGCCTCTGGCGGGGGCGCACGGCGAGTTGACCGGCATTCTGATCATGGCTGCCTGCCACCGGAAGCGAGGTGGCAAGAGGAGCAAGATCCTTGTGCCGGACTCATCGCATGGGACGAATCCGGCAAGCGCCGCAATCGGCGGGTACGAGGTGGTGTCCGTCCCGTCCAACAAGCGCGGCCTGGTCGACGTCGCTGCGCTGCGAGGGCTGCTCGACGATGAGGTCGCGGGCCTCATGATGACCTGCCCGAACACGCTCGGCCTGTTTGAGGAGGAGGTGGACGAGATCGCACGGTGCGTCCACGAGGCGGGCGGGCTGATGTACTACGACGGCGCGAACCTCAACGCTATCATGGGCAAGTGCCGGCCCGGGGACATGGGCTTCGACATAGTGCATGTGAACCTGCACAAGACATTTGCGACCCCCCACGGGTCTGGCGGCCCCGGCGCCGGCCCGGTCGGCGTCACTCGGGAGCTGGACGGATTCCTGCCCGTTCCGCTGGTGGTCAAGCGCGAAGACGGCACCTTCTCGCTCGACTGTGACCGTCCCGATTCCGTCGGCTACATTGCGCCCTTCTACGGGAACTTCGGGGTGATCCTGCGAGCCTACGCCTACATCCTGACGCTGGGCCGAGAGGGGTTGGTGGAGGTGGCCGAGAACGCGGTGCTCAACGCCAATTACCTCATGGAGCGGCTCGGGCAGGATTACGAGGTGGCGCGCGATGGCGCGTGCATGCACGAATTCGTCTTGTCCGCGGCTCAGCAGGCAAAGGAAGGCTGCAACGCGAACGACATTGCCAAGGCGCTCATCGATCGCGGGTTCCATCCGCCGACAGTCTATTTTCCGCAGACCGTCAAGGAAGCCATGATGATCGAGCCGACGGAGACCGAGTCCAAGGAGACGCTCGACGCCTTCGCCGACGCCTTGATAGAGATCCGGCGCCTCATTCACGAGGACCCCGCGCAAATCCGTAATGCACCCGTCTCCACGCCGGTCTCACGGCTCGATATTACAGCGTCAGAGCGACGCATGGACTTTGGAGTCTGAGCAGTGTCGTCATTCCCATTCGCCGGCGAACCGGATAAGGCAGCGTCGGACATCGTCCGCATCTGCGCCGCGGAGCAGGAGCGACAGTGGCAGCGCCTGGTAATGATCCCGTCCGAGACGATTTGCCATCCGGCCGCGGCTGCGGTGCTCGGAGGGGCCTTGGGCCACATCTACGCCGAGGGCCTGCCCAAGCCGATCCTGTGTCACGACCCACGGCCGTCGGCTTGCGACGAGGCCAGGTTCCAGAGCTGGCGCACCCGGCTGAGCGACAGGCGTTTCTACAAGGGGACGGTCAATGCGGACCGCGTGGAACTGGTTGCGCACAAACGCATAGCCGAGGTTTTCGCAGCGCTGGAAGGGAGCCCGAGCGAGGCCGAGATCTACGTGAACGTCCAGGCCCTTTCCGGGGCGGCCGCGAACCTGGCCGTGTACGAGGCGCTTCTTGAGCCGGGGGACCGTATCGTCGGGCTTGACCTGGCCCATGGCGGCCACCTAACACACGGCTCCGAGTTCAACGTTTCGGGGAAGCGGTATGAGGCGCACTCTTACGGCGTCGACCCGGCGACGAGGCGGCTGGACTACGGGCAGGTCCGCGAGCGCGTGCGGGAGATAAGGCCGAGGCTCATAATCGGCGGCGCGTCGGGGTATTCCTGGGATTTTGACTGGGCGGCGCTGCGCGAGATTGCGGACGAGGCGGGCGCATATCTTCTGGCGGATGTGGCGCACCTGGCGGGGCTTGTCGCCGCCGGCGTCCTGAATAACCCGCTGCCCCACGCCCACGTAGTGACCTTCACCACGCATAAGACGCTCTGCGGCCCGCGAGGCGCGGTGATTCTGACAACCGACCCGCAGCTTGCCGGGAGCGTGGACGGAGCGGTGTTCCCCGGCATGCAGGGCGGCCCGCACATGAACAGCATCGCGGCCATCGCGCGGCTGTTCGAGCTGATCCAGGAGGATTGTGAGGGATTCCGCAAGCTGCAGCGCCGCATTGTTGACAATACGCAGTTCTTCGCCGAATGCCTCGCCGCTGAAGGCTTCACGCTCGAATACGGCGGCACGAACACGCACATGCTGCTGGTGGACCTGAAAGAATTCCCCGTGGAAGGCGAGACCTGCGTGGACGGGGAAATCGGATCGCGCCTTCTCGAGATCGCCGGCATCGTCTGCAACAAGAACGTGATACCGGGGGATTCGGACGGGGCGCATGCGAGCGGGTTGCGGTTCGGCCTGCCCTGGCTGACCCAGCGCGGGGTGAGCCGGCAGCAGCTCAGCGAGATCGCTGCGATCGTGAACATGGTTCTCTCCAGCGTGCGGACCATCACCGTCTGGTCGCGACTGTGCGAGCAGAAGTGCCGCGGCCGGGTGCCGCCCGGACTGCTGGACGAGGCCGCGGAGAGGACGCTCGCCATCGCTGAGTCCCTGCCGTATCCGGCGCACTCCCGGCAGCGTGCTGCGCCGCGGGTCCGCTCGAACATCGGAGATCGGACGGCCCTGCTCGTGCGCGGCGACAAGGTTCGGCTCGCGCTCGACCAAATGCTTACGGCCCGGCTTCCCGTAGACAGCGCGCCGGTTCATGCATGGATGCTGGAGGCAAGCGGCGCAGAGATAGACGATGTCATCGCTGTCGAGCTTGAGCCGGCCGGGCGAGAGGAGAGGTGGCTTGTTCTGCCGCATGAAGAACGCGCGGTCACGGTGCGGCGATGGATTGAGGACCTGTCAGACGGCTACCTCCTCTTCGACGACACAGATCTACAGCAGAAAGTCGACGGTCCCAGCGTAGTGGAGGAGGTGGATACGAGCGCGCTGCCGAGCGCACTTGTCGAAGAGATCCAGAGCTTCTCCGGCGAACCGCCCTCTGACCCGACGAAGCCTTATTTCATTGGCC
>CAZXDF010000249.1:0-3601 GCA_964639345.1 uncultured candidatus Brocadiaceae bacterium
CCCCAGCGCTACGTCAGCCTGACGCAGCTTCACCACTACCTGCTCTGCACTATGCCGTTTCTTCATCTGAGAATCCTTTCCGGACTATTGCCGTATGGATCCTCTCACAACTCCTGGATCAATTCTCGGGGAAGGGGTCACACCGGCCAGAATAGCTTGAGCCTTCCTCATTGTCATTCTCCTTCACTGCCGTCGGTCGAGCTAAGGCGCGCGGGTCACCGCATCGCCTTCAGCTCCTTGTTGGGGATCCGTTCGATGTTCGTTACAACGAAGCCGTCTTCGGTAGTCTTCAGCCAGAACCGCAAGTCCCCGCGCAGCGTGAGCCGCTTGTAGCGCACACCCTTCTCAAAGTGCATCACGCGAAGAAACCGCAGTGCGTTGTCGCCGAACTTACCGGCGCCCACCGAAAGAACGCGGAAGCGATACAGGTCGACGCGCGCATACCGGTCGCCCGCCTCGGCAGCTACGCACCGATCCCATGCGACGAACCGCCCATCCAGGAGCGTGTCATGCTCGTAGTCGCTCTCGTGCCATGGCGCCTTGTCGTCAGGCAGGCGGGCATTCGCGAGCCTCAACATGGCGTCATCCAATACTATCTTGATGGGCGGTGCCTCGGGCCGAGATGAGCTACACGACAGGCCAACGAGAGAGAGTGCAAGTAAACTAACGCCCGCGATCCTCCCGTGACGATTCCTCATTATTCTCTCCGGCATCGGGGGCCCAACGTTACGCGCATCAGCGGCTACCTGTCTGCTGCATGCGCTGGTTAGCTGAATCATCTTCCATCGCTACTTATTCTGATCAAGGAGTCTCTGAATATCCCGGCGCATCCCTTTGATCTCGTCACCTTGGGACGAAACCATGCCCTGAAGTGTTCGGACATCCCGCTGCAGTTGGATCAGCGGCTTTGTGCTACGATCCAGAGATATGTTACCGAAGATTAAGACAATAAGGGCTATCAGAATGAGAGTGCCACATCCCAAGGTCATCTTCCGTTCATTCTCCATTTGACTCGCTCCTCTGGATTCTCTTCATGAGCAGCTAACGTTACGGCTGAGCGGCGGCGCCCGCTCCAGGCCGTGTCTTTCCATCCCATGGTTCCTCATATCTACGCAGCCGGGCGATCAACCATGCCTGTCCGGAGTCTACGTCGGACGCACGAGTCTGTCAAGACCCGCTCGGCACGACACACCCGCGCACAGACGAAGCTTCGCCATAGCAAGTCCCGGGGAGCCCGCAAAGCGACGGGGCTCTTGCAGCGAGGCTTGTGCATGGCTACAATCTGCCCAAATGCTTGGCGCCGGGTGTCTGGCGCACACTAGCTGGGAAATGTCGGGCAAGATCGGGAGATGAACAGGTGGTGGACTTCAGCACGGACAGCCCGCCGGTCACAACGGACCAACGGATGAAGGCTTTGCGGGGGCTCTCCCGAATTGAGCGGGAGCTGGACTATCTGGATGAGAAGGTCGCCGAGGCCGAGTTGCCGCCGCCGCAGTTCGACGGGGAGCGCTACGAGGCCGAAGTCCCCGACACCCTAGACCTGACAGACCATGCCCGATATGCCATCAACGCCTACACGCGAATGGTGGACCCGGCGCTGGACTACCGGTTCTGTGGCAATGCGAACTTCGTGCGCAAGCCGCCGGTTATCATCATGGGCGGGGCCTACGAATGCACCAGCAAGCAACTGGAATCGCTGGTGCTCATGCGGGTGATGAGCGGCAGCATGTACAACGTCGAGATCGACAACAAGCTCATGGGTTCCATGTTGCACATGACGGCGAAGGACGGATTCTCCTACGCGCCGTGGTGCAAGGTGGCCTGGCAGCCCAGCTATCTCTCGGGGGCGCCGGTCGGGCAGGACATGGTTTCGGTGACAAAGCAACCCTTCACCAGCATCTGGGAAGAGGAACGGCAGACCCTCGCGCTCTGCATGTGGCACCAGCACGACGGCAACCCGCTTTGGACGGAACTGATCGAGAAGAAGGTCCGGCGCCTGGCGGAGCTGGCCGTGCGAAAGGATGACTACTGCTACTTCGCCCGGCGATTCTACGTGCTCGGCGACCAGGGGCCGGTCGAAGGTCCGCAACCGATGGGCGACTGGGGACTGTGGGATATGATGTTCGGGGCCCACGGCCTGTCGCTCTACTACAGGTTGACGGGCCACAAGCCGGCACTCGAGCTGGCGGGGGCGCTCGTCAGGCGCGTCATGAAGGACGAGAAGGCCTTCGGCAAGGACGGCCGCTGGCGGACGTATCACTTCCACTCGAACGCGGCTGCGCTGATCGGGATGCTTGAGTACGCCGCGACGGTGGATGACGGGGATCTCGTGGAGTTCGTGAGGAAGAGCTACGAATTCGGCAAGAGCGCCGGCGAGCCGCTGGTCGGCTACTATGCCGAAAGCGTGCCCGGCTTCCGGCAGGCCCCTGGCCATGGGCCGGGCGGAGGGCACGAGACATGCGAGACCTGCGAAGTGGCCGACATGATGCTGCTGGGACTGAAGCTGACTCTGGCCGGCGTCGGTGACTTCTGGGACGATGTGGATCGCTGCCTGCGAAACCAGTTTGTGGAGAACCAGATCACCCGCACCGACTGGCCGGAGCGCTTCCCCGAGGACTCCGAGGAGAATCCCTACAAGACGGGCTACGCCCTGCAGCTTTGGGAGGACGAGACGGACGCCGTCGAGCGAGCGGTGGGGTCCTGGGCCGGGTGGGCCTCCGGCAACGACGGTCGGCACCAGCGGCTGATGCAGTGCTGCGCGGGCAACGCGGGCCGAAGCATGTATCACGTATGGGACGGCATCGTGACCAAAGAGGGCGACGAGGTACGCGTGAACTTGCTCCTGAACCGCGCCTCGGCGTGGCTGGACGTAGATAGCCACCTGCCCTATGAAGGGAAGGTGGTGCTGAAAATCAAGGACGCGCCGCGAGTCGCCGTGCGTATCCCGGAGTGGACGGATGTGAGCCGCGTGAGCTGCCGTGTCAACGGCCGGGAGCAGGAGGTTTCGCGGGCCGGCCGCCGCGTCCGGGTGCGGGATCTGAAGAAGGGCGACGAGGTGGTCGTGCAGTTCCCCATGCGGGAGGTGGAGCGGTTCGAGAGGATTGGCGGGGTTCCTTACAGGCTGAGGATCAAGGGGAACACCGTCGTGGACATCGACCCGGAGGGGAATATCTATCCTCTTTATCAGCGCGATCACTACTCACAGGACAAGGCCCCATCGAGGAGAGTGACACGATTCGTGCCTGAGGGCCGGATCGAGCTGTGAAAAGGGCGCTTCCCTCACTGCCTGTTACATGTCCTTGCCCTTAGCAGCCCGTGGCAGAAGTCGTCGTACGCCCTTGAGCCAGCAAACAGGCCCGCTGAGAGTGCCGAATTCGGGCTTCTCAGCCAGCCGAGGAAAGCCCGGATGCGCAAGAAGCCACTTTAGCCACGGGCTGCTAGCGACCAGGAAGCTTGCCTTGATCCGACATTTCCCATTTACCAGTTTCGGTCAGGCTTTCCTGCCGATTGTTCGTAGTGTACGGGGCTCCATGTGTGTTGTCAAACCTTGAAGACGGCCTTTTCCTGCGACGCATGGTCATCTCAGCATCCTTGTGGGGCG
>CAZXDF010000250.1:0-3140 GCA_964639345.1 uncultured candidatus Brocadiaceae bacterium
CGGCGGCCAGGAAGCCGTAGAAACTGTCACGACCGACGAAATCCAGGTAGACCGTATCGGCCTCAAACAGGCCGCGTTGATTGGGGCGTTTGCCAAGCACAGGCATCCTCCGTTGGGGTCACAATTCCCAAGCGGATTCTGTCATACACGAAAAGGACTTTCCGGCCAGATTCCTAGGGGTGTTCCACAAGGATGAACTGCAGCGCTCGCCATGACCGGAAGCTACTGTACGCTCACGCCTGCGCTGGTGCTTGTTTGCGTTGCGACGTCCGTAAACGTCAGCGCATACATGCCCTTCGGTTCGTTGAAGGCCAGGGGCAGCGAGAACGAGGCCGTGCCCCCTTCTGTCTCCAGGTTCCGTGAGAGGTAGCGCACGGCCTGACCGTCGGGTCGGATGACCTGAAGGTGGACGACGTGGCGCACGTACTGCCCGCGGCCCTTCCTAACATCGACCTGGCCCTCGATCGTCGCGCCCTGGGCGACGACTCTCTCCTTCAGCCTGACCTTCAACCCCTTGACCTTGTAGGGCAGCAGGCCGTAGAGCCGCACGTCCGTGGCCGGCATCGTCACCTTCCACGTGTCCTTACGGCCGTAGTATTGCCCGCTGAACATGTCGTAGAGGTAGCCTACGCGGGGGGCCGTGATCACCAGCTCGCGGTCGGGCTCGATGAGTGCACCGCGGCGTTTCGTCACGCCCACATACTGCGCCTCGCCGTCTGCAGAATAGAGTGCTTCCAGACCCCATGGCCAATCGCCCTCGACGGGCCCGACCTTCACGGCCCTTTCGATCCCGTGGGCCTTCAGAATCGCTTTGAGCACGTTGCCCACGCGAACGTTATGCTCCCTGTCCCCGAGGTAGAGATACATTGTATCGGGGACCGGCCAGCGCCGGTACCAGTTGAACGGGACGTTCAGGCAAATGGCGGTCCCCTTCCCGACGCGGTTCGAGGTTAGCAATGGGATACCCTCAACCTCGAGCGCGGCCTCGGCGCCCTCAAGGACGAAAGCGGGGTCTATGGGGAACTCCCCCTGCGCGCTATTGAACGGGACGCCCTCGTACTCGCCGCTGAGCTCCGCACGGACGAGTTTCCTTCCGAGCCCCTTCCTGTAAGCGATGCCGAAGAGCTTCCAGAGGGCCTGGTTGGCGCCGAACTTGCCATGCTCGTCGGCCAAGCCCGGCCGCACATCGGCGATCAGGAGCCCGCCCTCCCGCACGAAGCGCTCCATCGCCTCGGCTTCCTGTGTGCTGACGGCCTGCGAGAGCGGGAGGATCAGGGCCTTGTAGTTCGCCAGCTCGTCGTTCAGGATCTGCTCCGGCGACACGAACCGGTAGCGGTTCGGCGCGTGGTCCAGCAAGATCCGGGTCAGCATGTGTACGTCCCAGGGAAGCCGGCCGAAATCATCCATGCGGTCGCCCAGAATGTTGCTGGGCACCGAATAGTGCACGGCGATGCCGTCGTGCTGCCGCTTGCTGCCGCGCAGGAGCGTGTAGTAGCCCCTGCGAATCCTGGCGATCTGCTCCACGGCGGTCCGAAGGGCCGGATAGGGCTCCCCGCCGGGGCCGGTGCCGCTCTCGAAGTACGGCCCCAGCAGATACCACCAGACGCAGTTGTAGCCCCGCAGAAGCCCGTTCCACGGGCGCCAGTAGTGGAACTCCGTGTCCGTGGTCTCCGGCCGGCGCACGAAACCGTTGTATGTGTAGGCCCCGTAGGTCAGGCCTAGGAGCATCCCGGGCTCCGACCACGAGGTGGCGTACTCGCTGGTCTGGAGGTCCATATCCCAGCCGTTGGGGGCGAACAGGCCGAGGCCCTTCACCAGCGCGTGCCAGTCAAAGCAGTTCGTTGACCATGGGAACAGGACAGCCTCCGTCCCCACCCTCGCGTGGGGGTCGCCCTGGCGGACCGCGTCGCGGTGAAGCATGAAGCGCTCGGTGAAGACCCGGTGGTTCTCCCGCCACTGATCCACTATCGGGCTGTAGTTCCTCGTGGTTGCGCCCTTCTCGGCGAACTCCTTTTCGACCTCGCCAGTGATCGCCGGAATCTCGTCGAAGGCGCCATAGCCGGTATCCCACCCAGCGTTGAGCGCCTCAATAGTGCCGTAGTCCGCGCGGAGGGACTTGCGGAAATCGGCAACGCGGGCTGGGAGCGTCTCGCCCCCGTCATACATCGGCTTATCGCTGGAGACGTAGGCAATTGGGTCGAACGGCAAGCTCCTTCTGCCGATCTCCGCGGACCTCCTGGCCGCCTGCTCGACCACCTTCGGGTCGGTATCCATGACCTCTTCGCGCATCTTTGCGTATCCGGGCAGGGCAACGCGTTCCGCAACCTCCAGCTCTTCTATCCGGCCGGACGCGCCCGTGTAGGCGTCCACACCCATGTCGGCGAGCAAACGCTGGTTCGCGCGATCTCCGCTCCCCCACGCGAGAAACAGGAAGCGGTCCCAGTCGCGCCTGCGGCACGTGAACCGGCCCACGGCGACGTCCATGCTCTCCCCGTCGACCTTCAGCTCCGCTCTCACTTTGCCGAGGGCGGTGAGCATGTACGGCACGGACAGGACGAGCCGCGCGCTGACCTGGTTCTCCACCAGAATGATCTTCTCATGGCTCAGGAGGCGGTCGTAGTTGTCGATCAGGGAAAGCTCCAACGACGCGCCCTTCGGCGCCGGCTCCGAAAGCACCACCGTGGCCCTCACCTGTTGCGCTGTACCATCGCTCAGATCGACCCAGTCCGGCTTCACCTCGACCTCTTCGATGGCCAGTTTCGACGTCACGGTCAGGTGGGCCGTTGCCCAATTCACGTTGACGCCTTTCTTCGAGACCCTCGCGTTGACGAAGTATTCACCGGCGGGAAGGGGCGGAAGGTCGAACTCGATCGCAGCGGTGCCATCAACATTAACGGTCTTTCTTGCGACGCGGACGGGAACCACGATCTTCTCCGCCTGGTGGACGCCGGGCCTGGCGTAGGGTGCCTGCGGCAGGTCAAGGTGTTTGTCGTAGGAGCAGATGCCGAGGTCTATGTCACAGGGCAGGGGCTCACCGCTGTTGGCGAGCTGGAACTTCAACGCCAGCATGCCGCCACCCTGTTTGTCGACTGTCACGACCGATGGGAACTCCTTGAACAGGACCGCAGGCTCCCGCCCGG
>CAZXDF010000251.1:0-3533 GCA_964639345.1 uncultured candidatus Brocadiaceae bacterium
TGGTGGTAGTAGTGCCATCGGATTCTCCTTGTCCGAAATCCACGCGAGCGCCCCGAGACGATGTCCTGCTCCTAAGCGTCCATCGCTTGGCCGCCACCCGCCCCGGTGTGGCCCCCTGACCTGCACGCACAAAAGATATGGTGGGGTGACCAGAGGGACTCGAACCCTCAACCCCCAGAGCCACAGTCTGGTGCTCTAACCAGTTGAGCTATGGTCACCGCCGATGTTCACATATTAGCGGACGGGGGGCGCTTCTGCAAGCGGCGTCGGCGCGCCCCCGACGTCGCGATTACGCTTCCTCGGATTGCTCCGGCAGCCTCAGCTCTCTCGGCGTGTGCTCGATCGGCTCGAGGGTCGGTATGTCGTCCCCGGACCCGGCCCCCATCTCCTTGAACTTGCGGGCGGCGACGAAAACGCGCGACTGCATCGAGCCCACCGCGTCGCTATAGGCCCTGTTGGCCTTATCTAGGCCATCGCGCATGTCTTTGAAATGCCCGGCCAGCGTGCGCAGACGCCCGTAGAGCTCCGCGCCCAGCGCGCTGATTTCCCGGGCGTTCTGCGCGATCTGCTCCTGGCGCCAGCCGTAGGCGACGGCGCGAAGCAGCGCTATCAGCGTCGTGGGCGTCGCCAGCACGACCTTCTTCTCCATCCCGTCCTCAATCAGGCGGCGGTCCAGGTCGACCGCGGCGCTGAAGAACGATTCGCCCGGGATGAACATGACGACGAACTCCGGGCTGGGGTCGAACTGGCTCCAGTACGATTTCAGCCTCAGGCTGTTCATGTGGCTGCGCACCTGCTCCGCGTGGCGCTCAAGAGAGGCGGTGCGTTTCTCTTCGGAATCGGCCGAGACGGCTTCCAGATAGGCGTCGAGCGACACCTTGGAGTCCACGACGACCTGGCAGCCGGCCGGAAGGTGCACGATCATGTCCGGGCGTAGCCGGCCCTCTTCCGACGTGACGGATGGCTGCTCCGTGAAATCGCAATGCGCGGACATGCCCGCCAGCTCGACCACGCGCCGCAGGGTCATCTCGCCCCATCGCCCCCGCACCTCCGGTCGGCGCAGGGCCGTCACCAGGTTGCCGGTCTCCTGGCGGAGTTGCTGTTGCAGCTCGGTGAGCCCTTCGATCTGCTGCCGCAGGCCCTTGTATGCGCCTTCGCGCGCAAGTTCGATCTGCCTGACCTGCGCGTCGTATTTCTTGAGGGATTCCTGGAGCGGCTTGACGAGCCCGTCGATGGCCTGCTGGCGCTTCTCCAGATCGCCCTTGGCATCGACCATCACTGTCTCGATGGACTTCCCGGCGAGCGCGAGGAATACCTCGTTGTTGCTCTTGAGCGCGTCGCCGGCCAGGGCGCCGAAATGATCGGACAGGGCCTTCTTCGACTCGTCGAGGAGGCCCTTCTGCTCTTCGATATTCTTGGCGGCCTCGGCCAGCCGCGTCTCCGCTTCGATGCGCCCGGCGCTCGTCCGCGCGGCTGCCAGGAGCCAGGCCACAACGCCGCCAAGGGCGAGACCGGCTGCGAAACAGAGGAGGAATTCGGTCATTGAGGGGTCTCCGTTCGCGCGAACTCCTTTGCCATTCTCTCCGCTTCCGGCGTGCCCTTGCCGGCGCTGCGTTTCTTCAGGCGGCCGGCGGCGAAGTGGCGCACGGCGCAGGCGGCGCTCTCGTCCCCGCGCTGCGCGTAATGTATCAGTATCGCCATGAGCGCGTCGTCCTGGACCACGCCGCGGGACTTGGCTCCCCAGCCCTGAGGGTCGAGGAATCCCTGGAGTGCGGCTTCTGCGGCGAGGCGGTCAATGCTATCGTCCGGGCTGAACCGCGTAGGTTGGTCGGACATGATCTCGCGCTGCGCCTGGACGACGAACTGCGTGACGAACACGCTGGTGCCCCTGTCGGTGCGAAGCTGCGCGAACAGCATGTCGAGGCGCTCGCCGATCTCGTCGCACTTCTTCTGCCACGCCTCATCCTGGACCGGGTCCGCCTTCGCCTTGGCGTCGCCGGAGAAGAGTTTCTTGAACCATCCCATGGGTAGATTCTCTACTGCTGCCTCAGGCGGACAGCGGGCGTCTTCCTCGATGTGCGTGCTCGCCGCAGGCCCGCAGCATACCCCGCGCGGCCCGCTCCGTCAACCCCGCGCCACCCCGGTCGGGACGGTGCCAGCGGCGGGGCGCCCGTTTGAAAGCGCACGCGCCCGTTCGTAGAATGGGCCGAGGAAGCGCGGGCGAGCGTGAGAGCTGTCCGACCCGGTTCCATACCCCTGATTCCTAACGCCTGCCGATGGACAAACTGGACTGCGATATCGTTGTGGTGGGCGCCGGCCATGCGGGCTGCGAGGCTGCACTGGCGGCCGCCCGCATGGGCGCGCGCACCGTGCTGCTCACCATCAGCCTGGACACCGTCGCCTACATGAGCTGCAACCCGGCGATCGGCGGGCTGGCCAAGGGGCAACTCGTGCGCGAGATCGACGCCCTGGGCGGCGAGATGGCGAAGGTCATCGACGCCACCGGGATACAGTTCCGCATGATCAACACCGGCAAGGGCCCGGCGATGCATTCGCCGCGCGCGCAGGCGGACAAGGCCGCCTACCGGCTGGAGATGAAGCGCCGCCTGGAGGCGCAGGAGAACCTGCTGCTGAGGCAGGAGATGGTCGACTCGCTCCTGGTGGAGGGCGGGCGCGCGCGAGGCGTGCAGGGGCGGAGCGGCCTCACGTATCGAGCCCGGGCCGTCATACTGTCCACCGGGACATTCTTGCGGGGCGTGATGCACTTCGGCACCGAGCGGCGCACCGGCGGCCGTATGGGAGAGCTGAGCGCCGAAATGCTTTCCGGCACGCTCGAAGGGGCCGGCCTTCAATTGGGGCGCCTGAAGACCGGCACCCCGCCGCGCGTCAATGGCCGAACGCTTGACTTCGACCGCATGAGCGCGCAGCCGGGCGACGCCGAGCCGCGTCCGTTCAGCTTCTCCACCCGGCGCATCGAGCAGGAGCAGGTCCCGTGCTACATGACCGAGACCAACCCGCGAACGCACGAGATCATCCGCGCGGGGCTCGACCGCTCGCCGCTCTACGACGGGCGGATAAGGTCCACTGGGCCGCGCTACTGCCCGTCGATAGAGGTCAAGATCGTCCGCTTCGCCGAGAAGCAGCGCCACCAGCTCTACATCGAGCCCGAGGGCCTGGGCACCCTCGAGTACTACTGCAACGGGCTGTTCACGAGCCTGCCGCGCGACGTGCAGGATGACGTGGTGCACAGCATTCGCGGGCTCGAACGCGCGCAGATCATGCGCTACGGCTACGCGGTCGAGTACGACTTCGCGCCGCCCACGCAGCTCTGGCCCAGCCTGGAGACGAAGGTCATCAAGGGCCTGTTCCACGCGGGGCAGATCAACGGCACGAGCGGCTACGAGGAGGCGGCGGCGCAGGGGATTCTGGCCGGCATCAACGCCGCGCGCAGGCTCAGCGGCCGGGAGCCGCTCGTCCTGGGGCGCGACGAGGCCTACGCGGGCGTGATGATCGACGACCTGGTGACCAAGGGC
>CAZXDF010000252.1:0-4910 GCA_964639345.1 uncultured candidatus Brocadiaceae bacterium
CCCCAGCGCTACGTCAGCCTGACGCAGCTTCACCACTACCTGCTCTGCACTATGCCGTTTCTTCATCTGAGAATCCTTTCCGGACTATTGCCGTATGGATCCTCTCACAACTCCTGGATCAATTCTCGGGGAAGGGGTCAATTGCGCGCGGGTGTCTCGCCCGCGCGCGTGTCGCCGAAGGCCGGGGCGGTATTACCCAAAGAAACGGCCTACTGCGCGCCGAAGTTCATGACGAGCTCGTAGACGGCTTCCTCGAGGGTCTCGCGGATGGCCAGGTCCATGGCGTTGCTGATGGTCACGTTGCCGCTCACGCCCCAGGCGCCCGCCCTCATGCCGGTCTTTCGCACCTTCCGGCGCACGTCAATTGCGCCGAGGATTTCGCCCGTGCCGGCGTCGACGATCCGCATGTCCAGACCCACCTGCGCCGTGCGGACTTTCGCTCCCACGTTGACGCCCCATTTGTCGAGTCCGATTCCGCCGCCTCCGACATCATCCAGCTCCGTGACGGCGCCGGCGAAGATCAACTGGGCCCCGACCAGCTTGGTCGCCCCGGCCTCGCCCGTGGCCGCGCCCGAGGACTGAAGCTTTTTCTCGGTGGCCAAGTCACGTAGTACGGCCCGCTCCACCACCCGGAAATGACCGGTCTTGAACAGGGCCGTGATGAGCTGGTCGGTCATGCCGTTGGTAATGGCCAGCCCGTGCGGGAAACCCGTCTTGTTCTCGAAGCGGTAGACGGTGACCGTCCTGACTTTGGCCGGGTCGGGCGCGGGAATCGTGCGCAGTGTCTCAGTCACCCGGCTGCCCCGCGTGGTGGGCGAGGGGTTCATGAACTCGTTCAGGCTCGCGCAGCCCGTCCCGGCTGCACAGAGCGCAGTTGCCAGCATCACCAGAATAGCCCGCATCTCGTGCTCCTTTCGTGATGGTTTCCGGGGGCGCCACCCCGCTACTGCCCGCCGAGCCGGGAACTTCCCGCGAGGTATCCGCTCGCCCGGGCGAGCGCGGCTCTGGCCGGCCGACATACAAAGGGCGAAGCCGCTTTCCCAGGGGCTTAGCGCGTCATCTTCTCAAGCCAGGGGGCGGAGCGCCCGGCCGCTATCAAAAATCGTCCCAGTCATCGAAGCCAAAGATACCCTCTTCGTCTTCGGCAGGGGGCACTTCTTCCGGCGCGACTTCCGGTTCCTCTTCTTCTTCCACTACCTCCTCGTCCTCTTCCGTCTCCACTGCGGGCGGGACGTACGCCACCACGGGCGTGGCCTCGTGAGGCGGCGGCGCATGGAACCTGTCCCACACGGGCTCGGCAACGAACTGATCGCCGGTCATCATCGGGGCCACTTTTCCGAGGATGGCCGCAATGCTGGTCAGCGGCAAGACCCTGTTGATGACAACGCGCCCCCTGATCGATATCCCGCCGGCGGGGGAGACGCTGTAGACGACATACTTCGTGTTGGGCTGCCGGCCCGCGTCCTCGCCACCTGCGAGCGTGACGATCTCATATCCGCGGTCCACCGCAAGCAACTCGCCGTCCGGCTTCAGGCCCTCTTCCTCCGCGTGACCTATCCAATCGAAATAGCGGGCGCGCCAATACGCCACCTCCTTGTCCAGCCTTCCGCGCTCCGCTCCCCACGCCCTTCGCAGCCCGTCGAGCTCTTCCTGCGCCTGGAGTTTTTCGTCCCTGTTCTCAGCGATCTCCCGGCGCAACTGATCGTGGCGTACGGCGGCCTCGGCCACCGCGTCCGCGCCGCGTTGGGTGGCGAGGGTGAACTCGTTGGTGATTCTGTCCAGTTCGCGGGTGAAATCCTCATTCTGCGCGAAGAGCTTGCCGGTGAGGTCGCGGTTCTCCGCGCTGAGGGCGGCCTCGCGCTCT
Source organism: uncultured candidatus Brocadiaceae bacterium (assembly GCA_964639345.1). GTDB lineage: Bacteria > Planctomycetota > Brocadiia > SM23-32 > SM23-32 > CAZHPE01. The sequence goes on from CAZXDF010000252.1 coordinate 1,865, forward strand.
ATCAGGCGGGTGTATTCGCTCTCGTATCTCTCCAGGAGTTCCCTGAGGGTGTTGCTGCGCGGTTGGAGAGCGGCCTGCAAGGGGGAACCGTCCAGGGCGCTCTTTGCGTTCTCCGCTATCTCCCAGCCGGTTACCGGGGTCACCTCCTCATACGTCGCCGCATCCTCCAGCTTCCCCCGGACGGCCTCGAAGGCCTCGTGGCTGAACCGGACATTGGCTTCCTCTCCGGCTTCCTCTCCAGGGGTAGCGGCCTTCTGCAGGTGCCCCCAGCCCTCCTCCACGAAGCACGCTTCCACGTGCTCCTCGAACGCGTCCTGGTTGGCCCTAAGCGTGTTCTTGCTCCGGCTGAGTTGCTGCAACAGGAACACGGATGCGCCAATGGCCACGAACGCGACCACTATGGCGATGACCATCAGCACAACGGTCCCGGATCCGGCGCTGCGTCTCGCTGCAACCATTTCTCGCTCTCCTATGGCCTGCGGTCAGCCGGGCGCAGGCATTCCAGAGCCGGCCCGGAAACCACGCCGCCGCTGTCGAACTCTACGCCCCGGCAGCCAACAGACTAAACACCCCCCGTCGCTTTGTCAACCCCCCACTTTCCGCCCCGACAGTGTAGCGCAACCCCAGCGGGCAAAGCAAGGGCGGTTTTCCGGCGCCTCGGGACGGGGCCTCAAGCGCCCCCCCGGGCACATGCCGCCTGCGCGGCGACCTCCAGCATACGCCGGCCGGTGGCCTCAACGAACTCCTCGTCCAGGCCCCGTCGCAGCAGCAGGCCCCTGCGCACAAAGCATAGCACCAGTGCCGCGCGGTCCGGAGCGGCCCCGGCGGCCTCCAGCGCCAGCCCGTAGAGCGCGAGCTGGGGCCAGTAGCGGCGCGCCAGCTTCCCGGCGCCCTCCGGCCCGAGCCGGTCCGTCTTATAGTCCAGCACCACAGTCCCGCCGGCGCCGGCCAGCACCAGGTCAATGCTGCCCTCCAGCAACCCGGCCGCATCATCGTCGAAAAAGGGCAGCTCGCGCAGCGGCACGGCGAACGGGACCTCACGGCGCACCTGCCGCGCGCCCGTGAGCAGGGCGCGGAACTCCGCGTTTCGCGTCAGCTCGACGGCCAGCCGGGCCGCCTCCGACGCCTGCGCCTCTTCCAGCCCCAGCGCGGCGGCCTCCATTCGGGCGAGCCCCTCCGCCAGGGCCGGAAGCCCGTCCTCCTCGCCCCGCGCAAGCTCCGCCAACGGCATCCGGCGCATCACGTTATGGAAGAGCGTGCCGAAGGCGAGTCCGCCCGGCCCGCCGGCTTCTTCGCCGGGGTCCCGGGGGCCGGCCGCGCCGTGCGAGCCCGCGACCGTGGCGCTGGGCAGCAGAATGGGCGGCTGCGCGCCCGCCCGCAGCAGGAGGGCCTCGCGCTCGCTGCGCCAGCGCTCGCGTTCGGCCACGAGTTCGGCCGTGGTGGTCTCCGTCGCCGACGCGCGCGGGGCCGGGCGCAGGCTGGGGGCGGAGTTGATCTGCTCCGCCCACGGGCGCGTGTCCCAGAAGAAAACGCCCCCGCGTTCCTCGCCGAACGGGACATCCTCGCGCTCGCACGTGATGCCGCCGTCGGCCAGGATGCCAAGCAGGCAGTCCCTCTCGGCATTCTGCCAGTTCAGGGGCAGCACCAGCAACCGGCCCGCCCGCGTCGCTGCCACGTAGAGCAGCCGCCGCTGCTCGGCCAGGAGGTTCAGGCGTTCGCGCTCGCTCAGCTCCTCGAACATCTCCGTGCGCACCGAGGCCCCGAGGCCCACCGCGGCCCGGCGCCCGATCCGATCCAGGATCAGCGGCGCGCCGCCGCCGCCGGGCCGGCCCCGCGAGAGGTCGGGCAGGCACACGGCGTCGAACTCCAGCCCCTTGGCCCTGTGGATGCTGAGCAGGACAGCGAAGTCGTCGCCCGGCTCCACCACGCTCGACTCGGCCTCGTCCTCGCGGCGTTCGTGCAGCAGGGCCAGGTAGTCCACTATGTCGCGAAACGACCCCGCCGAGGCCGTCCAGAGCGTGCGAAGCTGCTCCAGGAGCTTCTCGATGTTGGCGACGCGCTGCCGGCCGGCGGGCTTGAGCAGAAAGCCCTCCCGCGCCTTGGTGCGATCCCACACCTCGCGCAGCAGGCGGTGGGGCGCCGTCCTTGCGCGCTCCCCGTGCCAGCGGGCGAGCAGCTCCATCGCCTCGGCCACCGGCCCGTCGGGCTCGGCCGCGCCGGGCAGGGTGTAGGTCCACCGGCCGCCGGCCGCGCGGTAGCGCATCAGGTCTTCATCGCTGAACGCGAAGTAGGTGCTGCGCAGCGCCCCGACGATGGAAACGTGGTCCAGCGGGTCGTCCAGGGCGCGCAGCACGCAGAGCGTCTCGCCCACCTCCTGGCGCTGGTAGAAGCTCTTGCCGCCGATCACCCGGTACGGCACGCCGTGGGCTTCGAAGGCCTCCTCGTAGGCGTCCACGCTCGTCAGGGCGCGCAAGAGGCAGGCGAAATCCCCGTAGCGAAGCGGCCGTCCCGCCCGAAGCGCCGCCGCAATCGGGGCGGGCGGGGCGCCCTCGACCAGCTCCCGCATCGCCAGCGCCAGGCACCGGGCCTCCATCCGGCGGGCGCTGTCGGCCTTGCCCAGCCCCTCGGCCGCCGGGTCCGGCGGGCACAGCGCGATGATGGCGGGACCCTCCGCCGCGTCGTCTCGAGACGCCACCAGGGGCACGTGGGCCGCCTGGTAGACGCCGCGCCGGGCCGGCGGCTGAAAGACCCGTTCAAACAGGGCGTTGACCCCGCCGACCAGCGCACGGCTGGAACGCCAGTTCTGGGAGATCCGCCGCACCGATTCGCCGCCCGGCCGGAGGCTGCGGAACAGGTCCTTGAACTGCTCGTAGACCTGCACGTCCGCGCGCCGGAAGCGGTAGATGGACTGCTTCGGGTCGCCGACGACGAAGAGCTTGCCATCCTCCAGTTCCACGTCCTCCCATCTCTCGGCCGGCCGCGCGCCGGGGCGCTCGCACAGGAACGCGATGATCTCGGCCTGGAGGGGGTCGGTGTCCTGGAACTC
>CAZXDF010000253.1:0-3125 GCA_964639345.1 uncultured candidatus Brocadiaceae bacterium
TCTGTGCGCGGTGGACGGGGCCGGGGCCGCTCTGCTGCCGCTGGATCCCACGCTGAAAGCGGGTGAGGTGGATGCCTACTGCCAGCGCGCGGGCGTTAGGCTCGTAGTGGTCGAGCCGGACAAGCCGGGGGAACAGTCGCCGGGAGGAGTCCCGCGCCGCGCTGCCCCCTGCCTCGTGGAGCTTGCCCGGATGCAGGGCTTGCGGCCGGAGGATGAGGGGCCATGGCCGCCGGAGGCCGCCCGGTACGTGCTGATGCTCATGTCATCCGGCACGACGGGCCGGCCCAAGATCGTGCCGCGCACGCGCAGGGAGCTGCACGGGGCGCTTAGGGTCGAGAACGCGGCGATGCCGCTCCGCGAGGAGGACCGCCTGCTCGGCGCGTTGCCGCTCTTCCACGGCGCCGGGCTGTTCAAAGCGCTCCTGGGCTGCCTTACGCAGGCCTGCACGCTGTACTTGCAGCCCTTCTCACCCCGCGGGGCGGTGCGGACCATCGAGCGCGAGGGGATCACTGTGCTCAAGGGAGCGCCGTTGATTTACAGGTCCCTGGCGGAGACCGAGTTCTCGGCCCTTCCCCGACTGGGCACGCTGCGCCTGGCCACCTCGGGTACCGCCATGCAGCCGCGCCAGGTGGCGCAGGTGCTCCGCAGGAAGTTCGGCGTGCGCCTCACCATCGACTACGGCTCCACGGAGGCGGCGACTGCGACGGCAGGGCTGCCCCTCGCAGATGACCCCGGGACCGGTTGGGTGGGGAGGCCGCTGCCCGGCGTGACGGTCGAGGTTTGGGGGGCCGATGGTGAACGCTTGCCGGCCGGCCAAGAAGGCCAGGTGGTCGTCAAGAGCCCGGGGGCCGCTTCGTGTTACCTGGACGACCCGGAGGCCACTGCGAGCACATTCCGCGAGGGCTTCGTCTTGACCGGCGACATCGGCTATCGAACGCCCGGGGGCGACCTGCACCTAGTGGGGCGCCAGAAGGAGATGATCTCCGTGGCGGGCAAGAAGGTCTCGCCGGCAGAGGTCGAGGACGTCCTCCGGCAGCACCCGCAGGTGTCGGAGGCGCTCGTGATGCCGGAGCGCGAGGCGGATGGCGACGAGGTGGTCAGCGCCTACGTAGAATGCGTCGGGGAGTTGACGCCGGGAATACTTCGCACGTTCTGTGCCGAGCGATTGGCCCCATTCAAGGCGCCCCGCCGGGTCAAGTTCGTCGACCGCCTGCCACGCAGCGCCACGGGCAAAGTCCTGCGGCGTGCGCCCGATTGCAGCAAGGGCGGGTCGGGCAGATGATCGGTAGGGCCCACGTAGCCCTTTGGGCGCTTCCTTGAGGCACGACGGTGACCACTTCCCGCTTCTTGTGCCAGTTGCCATGAGAGAATCGGACGGTGTTTCCCCGCTGGCCGGCCCAGAGGGAGGGGCGGAGCCCCAGCGGCCTCTTCCCCCAGTTGCCCCGGCGACAAGGAAGAGCGCAACCCCCTAGCGCTTTCTCCACATTGACGCGAGGCCCGCCAAGCACATAACCGCCAGAGTGCAGCCCATGAGAGCGCCGCTCAGGCCGATGAGGACGGCGAACTCGCGCCAGACGAAACGCGTCAGCCACCAGGAGGCGACATCGGAGAGCACAGCAAGCATGGCCACGGAGACTACGAGCACCTTCCATCTTTCTCCCACCGCAGTGCCGGTGAAGATCAGTCCGGCCAGGAGAAACATCACGGCAATGGGGATCAGATGGATGTGGGACACGCGAGCAAGATGTTCGAGGCTCGGCCCGCGGTTGTCGGGCCGGTTGAGGGCCGCGACTTCTTCGTAGCTCGTCAGCGGGTCGGCGCCGGGCGTGCCGGACCCGACGTGGTGACAGGAGGTGCAGTAGTTGTCCAGTATCTGCTGGATGGGTTCGAAGGTCTGCTCCTTCGCGCCGTCGTCGATCCAGGTGATAAGGCGCTCCTGCGCCTCCTTGTCGCCGCTGAAGTGTTGTGCCATGCTCCCCAGAGTATAGGTCTTGAGACGCGTGCTCTCCGGGTCGCCGGCAAAAGCGATCTTGATGTCCTGCAGGCCCAATCCCGGCTGTCCGTCGGAGCCGCGATGCGTCAGGAACATGTGTCCCTGGGCGACGAGGAAGCCCACTCCCAGGCACACGATGAAGAGGCTCAGGATCACTTTCTGGGAAGGCGTAAGTTCGGTTAGTTTCATCGGCTGCTGCCAACTCCTTCGAGGATTCTATGGGCGCGGACTATTTGACAGGCACGACGGAGGTCCCCGTAGCCATGTCGACCACGGGCAGCTTGGGCGCTGATTCCCCCAGGAGGAAATTGGCGAGGGACTGAGGGAACGAGCGGTAACGCAAGGTCGCCGTAATGACGACGTCGCCTTTGGCATCGGCGGGCGCCAGGAAGGAATAGCGCTCAACCGAGTGCCCCTTGGCCGGGATGGTTTTCTTGTAGAGGAAGTATGACATCTCCCAGGGCTTCAACGTGGGGTTGCCCTCACTGTCGGCGGCGACGGCATGGTACATCACGGCGCTCGGGTCGATGTCGCCCTCAGCGTTGATGTCCCCCGATGTCAACAGGACCTTGCCCGCAGAATCAGTGACCTTGATATCGAGCCACATCTGACGGACTTCGGTAAGGCTGGTAGGCAGGTCATGGCCGGCGCCCACGTTTGTGACCTTCACAGAGAAGTTGCCGATGCTGCCTGGAATGACATTCTTTGGGGCGAGAACGTCCACAGTCGCTGCGCTACGCAGGCGTTGCTTTGCCAGGTCCGCGTGTTTGGCGGCCCCCATCAGGCCCGTAATGGTGAAGTTGCCCCCGACGAACTCGTGCGTGTAAATATGCGGGCGCTTTGGAGCCCCCTTGGCCGCCCACCCGGAGTTCTTTGGCTTCCGGAAGGTGCGTGCGACCTCGATCGCGTTCTCGATCGGCTGCATGTGGCAATCCTGACACTGGATTCCCTTCTGTGCGTAGATGCTGTTTTTCCATTCGTCGTAAGTCCGCTCGATGGGCATGTCGTTGAGCGGATGGAAGACCTGGTGGCAGTTCGCGCAGAACTCCGATTTGGTGTGCAGCTCGCTGTAGGCAGTCGCGTGCGCAGTGGACTTGGAGTCCTTGAACGGGCCGAAATGCACGTTGCCCGG
>CAZXDF010000254.1:0-8134 GCA_964639345.1 uncultured candidatus Brocadiaceae bacterium
GATGTCCCGAGATGGCCGAGCTGAAGTCATACTTTTTGTAGACGACGACCGCCAGGCCGTCCAGTTCAATGTACTCCAGGCTCGGAGCCGTCAGGCCCGGGCGCTCTTCGAGCACCGCGCGCGTGTATCGAACCTCGCCCAAAGGGCGGCCGAGTTTCAGCAGGGGGTGCCCCGCGGGAACCTGCGCGAGGGGTCGGGCGGGGAACAGGTCCGCCATCAGCGCGCGGAAAGACCGGTCGAACTGGGCGCTCCCGCAGGTCGCCTCGGCGAAAATGAACCCGCCTCGTTCCAGGTAGCGCCGAAGCTTTGCCTTAGTCGCCTCGCTCAGGCGAAAGGCCCGTGTGCCGCTGAGGCTCAGCACGTGGGCCACAAAGAGGCTGTCGCGCTCGGGTTCGAGGGCGATGGGTTCGCTGAACAGGGCGATCCCTGCGTCCTGGTGGGCCTTTCGCAGCACGCGCTTCCAGACCTTCCTCTGGGGCCGCGGGTCACCGCCGTGGACGAGCCGGCCCACCACGAACGCGCCCTCCAGCGCGGCGGCCTCCTCGCTCCCTTCCAGTCTCAGGCGAGCGCCCTGACGCTCCAGCTTTCCGCTCAGCCTCTCGAGCCCCGTCGCGTAGGCAACGATGTTGACGCCGAGCTTGAATAGGGGGGCGTCTTGATCGGCCACGTCCCAGGGGCATGAGATGCCCGTCGGGCAGTACACCAGGGACGTCGTGCACGGCCCCCAGATGGCCTCCAGCCGGATGCGGGAGTCCTCCGGCAGCACGTGGCGGGCCTCGTATATGGGATGGTCGGCGGGCAGGACCTCGAGGTCCTCATCGGGGAAGTGCTCGGCGATGATGGCGCGGAAGCTGCCGTCGAACTCGGCGTCGCCCTCGTTGGCCTCAACCAGGACGAACCCGCCGGTTTCCATATAGTCCTTGATGCGCTGGACCTCCTCGTCGCTCCACTCGACGCGGCCGCTCCCGCTGATGTAGAGGATCGGGGCCGGCGCAAGGTGATCCAGCGGGGCGTCCAGCGGCACGGCCTGCCAGGCAAGGCGCTGCTCGAACAGGTCGACGAGGTGGTCGACGAGGAACTTGGCATCGTAGCGGTGGGGGTTCCAGTCCCCGTCCCACTGGGCCTTGTGGATGAGCACGGGGTTGTTGCCCTTGGCCAGGAACAGGAGGGCGAAGCACCTGCGCACGAGGGGCCCCTCGATGGAGCCGGACCCTCCTTTGTAAGGGTTGGGGTGGGTCACGAGGTGACGCACGCCCTCCAGGTACCAGTCGTGCCGGCCCAGGTAGCGGCGGGCCCAGATGACGCCCACGCGCTCAAGTCCGTAGAGGTAATAGAACTTGAAGGCCCCCCGGCCGGGATTGCCCGTGACGCTGAAGTTGTCCGCGAGCCAGCCGAGGCCGGCCTGTAGCCGGCGGTCGTCGATGTACTCGCCGCACCTGCGGTCGGCGAGATGCATGCGCGAGGCGGAGATGTAGAGGCTGGCCGCCCCGGCTGCCGCCATGCTCCCGTAGGATTCCCCGCCGCTCTGCATGTAGCTCCAGCCGCCGTCGAGGCGCTGGCCGCGGGCGTAGTGTTCCCAGGCACGCTTCCACACGTCCCGTGGCACCTCCAGGCCGCAGCGGGCCGCCGAGCGCAGGCCCAGCACGGCGAACTGCGAGCAGGAATTGTCGGGCCGCGAACGGCTCTGGCTGTAGCCCCAGCCCCCCGAGCTGCCCTGGGTCTCGATGAGGAACGTTGTCGCCGGCTGCATCTGCTTGACGTAGCGCTTGCGGTCGACGCTCTCCAGGGCCATGAGCTTGAGGGTGGCCTCGTAGGTCGTCACAGCCTTTGATTTCAGTATGAACGCCAGCCCCTTGCTCAGGACGGGATCGCCCGCGCCCACGCCGGCCTCGCTCAATGCCAGCACCGCGAGCGACGTGTTCCCCAGGACCCATCCGCCCATGCGTCTTTGGCCCCCGGCAGGAACCCATGAGCCATCGTCTTTCTGCGCGGCCTTGATCCACTCGACCAGCTCGTCCATCTCCGCCTTGAGTTGCTCGGGCGTGACGTCCTGCCCCGCGCCCGGCCGGCACGGCACCAGGCACGCCAGGACGGCCAGGACCCCGACCACCGCGCGGCGAGCCATCGGAGGCTGTCGAGTCCGCATGTCGACCTCTCAGCAGTTGCGCGTCGGCGCTTCCATCTTCCCAGCATCCGTATTCGCACGCCCTTCCGGGGCGCGGAAGTTGCGCTCAAGCCCCATCACGCTTGCCCGCCTTCTCCGGCGCCGACGCCCGGCCTCTCAGCAGCACCATAATGCGGTGTCCTACCCTCTTCTCGTGCACGATGTAGCGTTGCTGCTCATCGGGCGTCAGAACGCGGTTGATCCTCTTGCGGCGCGAGATGACGAGCGTGCCCGGCCGGCTCAGAAGCCCCCGCAGCCTCTCGCCCTCGTCGCGCTCCAGCAGCGGCATGTGCACGCGGCTGGTGTAGAGGTTGTAGAGATTGGAAAAATTGTCCCCGAACACGTAGATCGGCTCATCCTCACGTGCATGGCCCCTGGCCAGGAGCCCGAAGTCCCTGCCACTCTTGAATCCGTTGGCCATGGGCGTCAGGACGAGATCGACCGGTAGCGAGAACGCCAGCACCGCCCCGGCGAGCAGCGCCGCCCGCCGCGCCCCGGTCGCCACGCTGGTGGTGAGGCCCCACACGCACAGACTGACCAATAGCATCGGCAGCAGCGCCAAGGCCGCGACGCGCCAGGGCGTAAAGACATCTCGCACCAACTCCAACGCCTCGGAGTCGATCTTGAACATGTCTCGAAGCCCTTTGGCGCCCGAGAGGACGGCCGCAAAACCCGGCGCAAGCACCAGCGCCACCGCCAGTGCGATGAGCAAGCAGAATGCGATTCCCATCAGCCACTTCTCGGCGGCCAGCAGCCCGCCTTGCCGCACGCCATCGGCGGTGAAGTACCATCCCAGCAGAATCCCGACCGCCGGCACGATCGGCAGGATGTAGACGATCCTCTTCCCAGAGATCAGGGAAAAGAAGAGCACCGGCACGATGAGCCACGCCGTTGCCAGCAGCGGCAGGTGCTCACGCTCGGTGCGCCAGCGACGCACGGCCGCGATAACCGCCAGGGGCAGGACGAGCATCCATGGCAGGAGGAAGAGCGGCGCCTGCAAGAGATAGAAGTGGAAGGGTGCCCCATGGCTTTCGGACTCGCGGACCCGCGCAAAGGGGCCGCCCAGAAGATCGCCTGTATACTCCTCGCCGCCTGCCTTGCACGCGGGAATCACCCAGGCCAGCGCTATGGCCGCCAGCACTGCGACCCCCGCGAGGTGGACCCAGCCTCCGGCCTTCAGCTCCTTGCGGGCGAGGATGCCGTAAACCAGCAGCGGGAGCGCAGTCCACGCCAGCGCTACGGGCCCCTTGTTCAGCACGCCCAGTGCCGTCGCTGCGTAACATGCCAGCCACAAGAGGCGGGGGTGACGCGCCTCGCGCCGCAGCGCGTAATAGCCACAAATCAGCGCCGCCGTCACGGTGAACATCAGAAGGGGATCGAGCACGCCCCTGCGCGCGAACTTGAACAGCAGCCCCGTGCTCAGCGCCGCTGCGGCGGCCAGAAGCGCTCCTTTTCCGCCCACGGTGCCCCTGACCGCCAGGTAGACCAGGACCAGCGTGGCCAGAACCGCACAGAGCGTCACAATGCGCCCCGAATTGAATCCCGCCCCAGCCTTCCAGAGCGCCGCCGTCAGCCAGAAGAAGACCGGCGCCTTGTCGGGATACGGCTCGCCGTTGAGGTGCGGGAGGACGTAGTCGCCGAGCGCGACCATCTCCCGGGCCACCTCTGTGTAGCGCGGCTCGTCCGGGTTCCACAGGTCGCGCGTGAACAGGCTCGGCGCGCCCACCAGCGCCACCATCGCGACCAACACGGCCAGGTCGCGCGCGGTGTGCGGCCCTCCTGTGCGATCGCCAAGTCCGGTCTCGCTGTTCTGCGCCATGCTCAGCCCGTCTCCGCAAGCTGCTGCTTCTTCTCCTTGCGCAGCAGCATAAGGTTGCGCACGTAGACGACGATGCCGATCGTCTGGCCAAGGGCGATTACCGGGTCCCGCTTGGCGACAAGGGCATACGTGAACAGCATTGCGGCGCCGATGAGGCTCAGATACCAGAACACGAGCGGTATGTGGCTCTTGCCCCTGCGTTCTGATGCGATCCATTGCACCACGAAGCGCGCCGTGAACACCCCCTGTGCAGCCAACCCGAAACAGAACAAGAACCAGCCCATGTCACTGCTCGGCAATAGTTCGCCCCGCTCCGCAGCATCGACTGTCGCCAGAAGCCACGCTCCGTTCATTCGATCCGTTCCTCCACCGTGTAGTTGAGCCACCTCGACCTCATCCACCGCACCGCCACAAGGTCCCTGAGGGCGCGGAAGAGCCGGTTGCCGATGCCGTACTTCGTCCGCCCCCAGCGACGGGGACGATGCCCGACCGGCACCTCCGTCACGCTCCACCCGTCCAGGCGCACGAGCGTCGGCAGGAACCGGTGCATGCCGCGGTAGAGCTTGAGGCCGCGGAGGCACTCCGCGCGCATCGCACGGATCGAACAGCCCACGTCGCGAATGCTCTCGCCCGTCAAGGCGTTCCTCACCCCGTTGGCTATGCGGCTTGATATGCGGCGCACCAGGGAGTCGTGGCGCGTCTCGCGCCAGCCGCAGACCATGTCCCACTCCCCCGTCAGCTCCACGAGCTTCGGGATGTCCTCCGGGTCGTTCTGGAGGTCCGCGTCCATAGTCACGACGACGGCGCCCCGCGCGCTCTTGAACCCCGCGTCGAAGGCCGCCGACTGGCCGCAGTTGGACTCAAACCCCACGATCACCAGCTCCGGCAGGGATTCCTTGCGCTCCTTCAGGACGGCGCGCGTGCGGTCCGTGCTCCCGTCGTCCACCACGACGATCTCGTAGGGTTTCCCCGCGCCATTCATCACCCGTAGGACCTCGTCCAGACAGGCCCCGATGGATTCCTCCTCGTTATAGGCCGGGATGACCACGCTGATTTCGATGCCGGACTCGCCCGGCCGAACCTCGCCCATTGAATAGCCCCTGCGGCAGCGCGGAATGGATGCTGGAAAGCAGCCATGATGATAGCAGAAGGCGGTGCGGGAACTCAACGCCGCGCGGCAAGCCGCCCCCTCAAGCAGCCTCTCCTTTGCGCCCACGGAACGGCCCGCTATGATGGTGGCCTTTGCGCTCGGCGACCCGCCGATCTTTGGAGCCCGAGACGTATGCAGGCCACATCGGACACCGTGCTGAAGATCCTCCAGGTGCTGATGCCCATCCTGCTGGGGCTGGCCTTCCGGCTGTGCGGTGTGTTCGGCGAGGCCGAGGGCGGGGTGCTGCGCCGCGTCGTTCTTCGTCTTTCGGTGCCCGTGCTCGTCTTCTTCTCCATGTACGACGCGCTGGGGCAGAACCTCGCGACCGTGCTTCCGCTCACGGCGTGCTTCATTCTGCTCACCCTCATCCTGTTCGGGTTGGGTTGGGTCGCAAGCGGGCTGGTGAGCGGGACCGGGCGCAAGACCGCCGTGCACGCCTGCATCACGTTCGGCAACTACGGGTGGCTCGGCTACGGGGTGGCGAAGGTGCTACAGGGCGACGTGGGCCTTCAGCGCGCCGTGTTCTTCATCCTGCTGTGGTGGCCGGTCTTCTACCTCTTCGGCCTGCCCATCGGCTTGATCCACACCCGGGTTCGCAAGGGCGGGATGCCCGTGGGGAAAGTCCTCAAGATCGTCCTGCCCACGCTCGGCGCGGCCGGCCTCGGGCTGCTGCTCAACGCGTGCGGACAGCCTGGGCCGGACTGGCTGAAGGGCCTGCTGGGAAGTGTCTTCCGCCCGTTCGCCCGGATGAGCGTGCCGCTTATCCTGTTCGGCGTGGGCCTGATGCTGGACATCAAGGGGATGCACAGGGCCGTCGGGCCGGCGCTGCTCGTCTCGGCGGCGACGCTCATCGTCGCCCCGTTCATCGGATGGGAGCTGGCCGCGCTCATCACGCGCGACAGCGTCTCATACTCCGTCGTCATCCTGGACGCTGCCATGCCCGTCGCCACGCTCACCGTCGTGCTGGCCGAGTACTACGAGATGGACACCGGCGTCGTCACCACGGCGCTCGGCCTCAGCACCTTCCTGTCCATGCTCACCCTGCCCGTCGTCGCGCTCCTCATCTCGTAGCGCCGGCGGACAGTGAACGCGCCCTGCCGGAGGCTCAAATCCCGTTCTTCCCCCGGCCGATGGGCACACCGCGAGGTGAGCGGGGACTCTCGGCCCGGAGCTCTACTCGCCCGGCCTTCTGGCCCGTGAAGCTCTGCCATGGTCCCTCCTTCTGCACCCCGGCCACCACGGTCGGGGCTTTCTCTTCTGCTCCAAAGAAAAAAGCCCTACGCATGGAGACTCCGCGTCTCCGCGCAATCGGGCTTGATCATTCAACGCCTGGCGGCCTATCCCGTCAGGCTTGATTCGTCAACGCTTTCTAACGACTGCGTTCAGGCGTGCTGTCAAGCGTCGCCTGCAACGCTTGGTTGGCCAAGAATTGGGTTCTCGCACCTCTGCTTCTCCACGATCCCCGCGTAGAGGGTGAGCCACTTGTTCTCTCGGCGCCTGGTTCCACAGCGCAGATGGCTCCAAGGCACAGATTTCTCGAGTCGCAGTCTCCCGTTGCCGTCGGTCCTTTTCAGGAGGATCACCCACGCATCCTGCAACTCCTGGCACTGCCCATACCCCAGCAGTGACAATGCGTACAACGGCTCCACAAGCCCGGGATGATATGTAATCGGGAAGGAGGGCTTGAGGTCCCGGGTCACCGGCACGTCTGGCGCATCTGTCCGAAACAGCAGGCGACGCTTGAGGAAGTACTTGGCCAGCCGCTTGCACTCATCCGTTTGGGACAACTCAGGATCCTCTGAGAACGCGAGTAGCGACTTCAGTGATCCCTTGAAGCAGCTCTTGTGTGGAGTCGGCGCGTTCCAGCCACGCCGGGGGCGAAAATCACAGTGATAGCCACCGTCGTGACGGATCGATGCAAGAACAAGCCTCCTGAGATGGCAGGTCCCTTCATCACTCCCGAACCCCAAGCGATTGAGGGAGCGGAGAAGGAGCCCGTTGTAGCAGGAGTAGTGGCGGTAGAAATCGCCATCAGCCTTCTGCATGCTGAACAGGTGTTCGACAGCCCGTGGAACGCGCTCGTCGCTGGTGTTTAGCCCGAGCTCCGCCGCGTAACTCAAGGTGGCCGACAGATACTTGAAGTACCTATTGACTTGGCCACGGTACTCGTACTGCCATGAGCCGTCTGGCTCCATCGCAGAGAACAGCAACTCGACCGCAGGGCTGGCAGGAATCCTCTCCCGTGCTCTGCGCACCCGCGTATCATCTGCACCCAGACCCAGCAACTCGGTCAACGTGCGGTACTGGATGGACGGTTCGTCGTCTTCGAGCAGCCACGCAAGGTTCTGTTCGTTGATGATCATCGCCGTTTCGGATCCCCTCTGTCGCCCAACGTCAACCGTGAGCGGCGCGCGGTAGCGCATACGCTCCACGGCCTTGTTGTGCCTATTCATCCTTTCTCCACGAAGCCGTTGTCTCCGAGCCAATCGAGTGATGGCCTGATCCCGTCCCCTTCCGCTTCGATAGCCCAGACCGCATCAGAAGCGTGCTCGGTCAGTGCTTGGCATACCTCCTCCATCGGAATCGTACCTTGCCCCAGACCACGGTGCTCGTCGCTCGACCCATTGTTGTCGTGAAGATGAACATACCCAATGTGACCACCGAGGCGCTCGATCCACTTAGTGACATTCGTACTGGAATTACAGTGAGCGTGGCCAATGTCGAGGTTGATGTCCAGGTTCTCTCGCTCAATGGATGCGACCACCTCTGAAATGAGCTTCGGGTCCAACTCAAGCAGGTTCTCCAGATGAATCATCATGTCGGGGTTCTTGCCATCGAGGAAGTCGCGCCAGAACTCCGTGCTGCGCTTGATCCATCCCACAGGTGAACTGGTGTGTGGGACATAGCCGTGGTGAAGAACCAAGTGAGTGGCCCCGAGGTCGACTGCGACGCTGTAGCTTTGCTCGATCCGTTGGAGTTATTGTCAAATGTTGTGTATGGA